>JAOTYS010000254.1 GCA_029861795.1 Gammaproteobacteria bacterium
GTTGACGCAGCAGACCGGTCTGCCGATTTTAAAACGCCGGCGCCTTCGCGAGATTCTCTTGTCGAAGCCTTACGACGTCGTTCATTTTCATAATGTTTCGCTCATCGGTCCCGCCGTGTTGAAGATAGCGGCTAAGTTGTCCAATGCGGTCATCCTGTACACGATGCGCGAACATTGGCTCATATGCCCAATGCATGTGTTGTGGAAGTTCAACAGCCACCCGTGCGATCGACCTGAGTGTCTGAGATGCATGATTCGTGCACGGCGGCCACCTGCGCTGTGGCGTTACACTCGATTACTCGAGCAAACCTGTCGTGAGGTGGATCAGTTCCTCGCTCCGAGTCGGTTCACGGCAAACATGCACGCATCGCGAGGATTCTTACGGCCAGTTGCGCATTTGGCGAGCTTCGTCGAGCGAGACGACGGGGCAGCGGCACACGGGACCCGTCCCCACCAGCGGCCCTATTGTCTGTTCGCAGGTAGGCTCGAAGCGATCAAAGGAGCTCAAACACTTATATCGATCTGGAATCGCGTCAAGAACGTCGATTTGTTGATTGCGGGTACGGGGACGTTTGAGCTGAGGTTGCGCACGTTGGCAAACGACAATCCGCGCATCAGATTCCTTGGCCAATTGTCACAAGAACGACTGGCACCCTACTATTCGCACGCTTTGGCATTGATCGTCCCCACGCTGACCTACGAGGTATTTCCATTGGTAACTCTTGAGTCCTTTGCGCGCAAGACCCCCGTCATCGGACGCGAATTAGGAGGCATCCCGGAAGCGATCCGCGAGAGTGGCGGCGGGTATGTCTACCGCACCGACGATGAACTGATTGAAGCTATTACCGCCATTTCGGGACGGCCGGAGTTGCGGCGTACGCTCGGCGAAAATGGATTTCGTGGCTTCGAGAAGAAGTGGTCACCGGAAGTGCATCTGGCGAACTACTTCGCAATGCTCGAACAAGTATCGGTTCGGAAACTCGGAACCGTACCGTGGCGGACGCCACGGGCGAACAAAGAAAAGGGCGGTCAGTCGTTCGACGATGTCGAGTAACCGTACGATTAAACCAAAGCCGAAATTGGATTCCCTTGAAAATCGTGAGCTTGTTCAGCTCCGATCCACTGGTAGACCGTGGGAACCAAATCGATAATGTGGTAACCATCCGCCCGTGTGCCCGGTTCAATCCCATCTCCGGCGGCTACAAACCAACCGCTCGAACGGTGATTTCCGGAACGAAGTGATGGGATTCTGCCATCAGTATTCCACCGGATCTCTCCGGATCTCTTGGAATAAATTCCTTTCGATCGGATCGCCGAGACGCCGCTCCAAACAACCACCAAGTCAGGCAACAGATCGCGATAAGGTGCCCCCGGCGGAGCCAAGTCATCGACTTGATAGATCTCATTAACAATTGGTTCGTTTGTATCGAGGTCTCGCAAGCCGAGGAATGCCTCTCGTATCTCGTTGCAAAGGTCGGTGTACTCCTGACCTGGCTTGACAATTCCCCGCGGTTCGCGCCCCTTGACATTGATTCGAAGATAGCCTGCATGATCCATTTTGAGCGGAAAGCAACGAGTTCTGCTCCAGTCAAACTCTCTCGTGTAGTGACGGTTGCGTAGTTGATTGCGAACCTTCAAGGGAAGTAGTCGCCAAACTACGAAATCGATGGCCCGAGAAGGAACAGACCTTTTTCGATCGCGGGAACGACGCGGTTCGGCGTCTGCTTGTTGGATTCGACGCAGTATCTCGGCACAGCGATCGTTCCAACCCGGGTTTGCTCCCATTCCATGCACTGCGAACACCATAATCTTTGTTCCTTCCGAAAGGTTGGCGACGATGCGACCAACAGCTCTGTCACAAGCCACATAGACCTCCTCCAGCCCGCGACCTAGTGTGGTCTCCGTTGCAAACGAGTTGTGCTCAATCTGTGAGAGGTCCCACAGGTGATGCCCCCCTCGGTGTGTCGCCCCGAGCACCACGAGAAACACGTCCCATGGCTCTCGACCAAGCAGAGACTGACTGAGTCGGACAACTTGTTCCGTCGTACTCTGTAAACTCTTCTTGAATTGCAGCAACTCAGGCACGGTCCGCGGTCTCACGGTGTGCCCTGCCAGAGTCGGTGCACCGAATTGTCTGCGGAGCTCGCCCCAAAGCCTGGGCGGCCAGGAACCAGTAAACACGCGGTCATGTGTTCCCCATCCAACGACAATAACCCCATTCATCGATTTTGGTATTCCCAAAACCATTGGGACATCGATCACCGCGATCCGATATTTCTCATCGAGCCTTTCCCAAAAGGGTTTTTCTGGCAGCCACTGATGGCCTACGGTCTCAAACCGCATTTTGTCGTAATGCCACAGTCGGTCATGGTAGATTCCGTGCCACGGGACGCGCTTCGATGTGTAGAAAGTTGGCCAGACACCACCTGAAAAAATCGGCGCCTCCGACTCTAACCGGCCAAAACAACCCCGTTCAATCAGCGAACTCAACGCTGGCAGCTTTCCCGCCGCGCAAAGCTCCTCGATGACGGTCACTTCGGCTGCATCTAATCCGATCATCACAACAGATGGAGTTGTCGTCATTGGGGACTCTTCTAATTCGAAGTTGGTGATGCAGTATGTTCTCTATGGAGATTCTTTGCGGAATCTGTCGTCGGGCGCAGCAAACATAGCAGGATGACAGTAGTTAGCCGGTTGTGAGATGGCTGTGTCACAATGACACCCATTTTCCTGCACACTGGAGACTCTCCCGGCAAGCCTCAACTGCGCGTACGGTCCGAAGACCGCTTTCGGCTTCATCGTTCATCAGCGGCCGCTTTTCACTTCGCACTGCTGCTGCGAAAGCACGAAGCTGCTTCTCGAAGAGGGTCACAGCGTCTTCGTTTTGCGTCGTTTTATGCAGCGTCGAGTCAAGCACTACCCTGAGCTTGTACCAGTGACTCCACCTGTGCGGTAGGCGAGTCTCAAAAAATCTATTACGATGCACCAGCAGTGTGCGGTCTCTTAGCTGAATCTCTAGAGTGTCGTGCCTTTTGCTTCCGTGTCCAACCCGGCAATCGGCCGCCAGACCATTGTCAAGTTCCGCTTCATACTCGATCCACTCTGCATCACGGTGGTGGATGCGGTTTTTCACTCTCACCCGTTCAATGGCCTGATCTGCAAGCCGAGGGAGAAGATCAAACTGATGCGACGCCATGTCGTCTAAGACTCCACCGCCCTGGCGGTCGTCCCCTAAAAACCCCGATACGGATCGCCAAGCACCCTGATCACTTGATATGTCAAAGGAAATTGCCTGGATGTGCTCTCTGCCAACCGCCGCGAGTCGTTTCTGCAACTGCCCATATGTGCTCCTGAATCTACGACTGAATCCGACCACCAGACAACGCTGGACCCGGAGTGACGTCTCCAGCATCCGCCGGGCGTCCGAAGAAGTCAAAGCCATAGGCTTTTCAACCAGCACGTGGGTCCCCATCTCCAACGCCTCAGTAACCAGCTGACAGTGAGTCAGTGGAGGGGTCGCAACAAGAACAGCATCCAATGCTATTTGTTCGAGCATTTCAGAACTGGATTCGAAGACGGGTAGCTGCGCAAAGTACTGACGTACCCATTCACGACGCTCATGGTGCGCATCGCAAGCAGTAACTATAGTGAAATCCGTACTTTTCTGCAGGGCGGGCAGATGGTAGCGTTCTACAACTCTCCCGCAACCCAGCAGCCCCAAACGAAGCCGTGGCAAACCACTATCGGTCACGCGATTCCTCTTTCTTGCGAATTCGGATCCCAACATGCATTATTGATCGTCCACTGGTAGGAAGGTGACGCTGTATCCATGTTTTGGTCGAATCTTGCGAAACTCGCACAGATAAAGCCACACAGATTTGCGTTACCACGTCGTCCCTAAAAGATGTAGGATGATGGCAAAGGCGACGCCGCGGTCAGCAGTGTCAACTCTGTCCTGCATCTATCACAGAAGAGTCAGCGGTTTGCTTTCTCGCCTGTCCGTGACGAATCGACCCGCTTGCCTGGCAAGCATTAGAGCATATGCCAATGCGATGCGTGCCCGGGCCCTCCAGGAAATAGATAGACCTGTTCGTCGTACCGTCTTCTTGATCAACGCGATCGATCGATAAGGATTTTCTTGTCGGGACAGTGACCTGATCGTAGCGCTGACAATGGCGGTCTGATGTATGCCATTTAAGACCACCTCAGATAAATCGGGGTCGCTTTGTTTGAGTTTGTTGACGAGGTAAGAAATACTCTCCAGCAGGATCTCTTGGTCGAGGCTGGTCGAAAGCGACCTGGAGTGCAGGCGTTTACAAAGCACCACTTCCCGGTATGTTTTCACTCGGAACTTGCGTGCCAGGCGAATCAACAATTCTTTGTCCTCACCATAACGCAATCGTGGATCAAAACCACCCACTGCGGTTAATGCACTGCGCCGAAAGAGATGAGCACCGGGTGTCCACGGGATCCGCACATCTCCTTTTACTAAGGCCTGATAAATGTCGCCATCGACCAGTGAAGGCAGCACGATCTTGGTTTTCGTCGGCGTGTCTTGAGAGTATCGTCTTTGACCACCAGTCACGAATGCATAGTCCTTCGGCAGGTCGGTCATCATCCCAACCTGAAGACTCAGTTTATTGGGGTCGAATGTGTCGTCACTGTCCAAGAAAGCCACGAACTCGGAATCAGACATTGCCAGACCTTGATTGCGGGCAGCGGCAGGGCCTTGATTGTCCTGTCGTAGATATCGAATTGGACGAATGGAGGACTGCTGCGTCTGCGCGACAACCTGCGCAGCAGTGTCCGTCTCGGAACCATCGTCAACCACAATGATTTTAAAATCGTCCCAGCTCTGCGCTAGAACGCTGTCAAGCGCTTGCTGGAGACACCTCTCCGAATTATAGACAGGTATGATGACGGAAACTTGCCATGATCGCGTCCCCATAGCAATCACACCTTGCGCCCTATCTCGTCTTCGCTACGGCTGGCGGCGCTGGACGGGATCCAAACCACTAGTTCTTCGATGCCTAGTGCTCTTGCAGCGGCCACTCTGTGATGACCTTCCCTGATTTCGATGTCTTTGTGCTCACTTCTGACGCAGCGAACCAAACCTTTACGGTACAAGTATCCCTTCTGCTTGATGCTCTCCAGAACACCGAAATAGTGCATTACCCGTTGCTCGATTGCCTCTTCAACCAAGTGTGGATCGAAACGGAGTTTATTCGCGCCGAACCGCATGCCGGCTGCTTTGTGCTTTCTGATGACAAGAGCATGTAGAGTACCGCCTTTCATCCCGCCGGCAGTTGTCGGCAACTCCCACTCCCCGCTTACAAAGAATCGGTGCCAGTACCATTTCGCAAAAGCGTCGATTCCCCTCTGCTTGTCGTTCAGATAGATACTGAAGTATCTATACGGAGGAAAGTGCTCGATCGACTTGCCAGAATATCCCAACTTCGCGTAATTTGCCCTTCGATGACACACGAGGTCGCTGAGACAAACCGCGTACTTGTACGGCGTCACTATCTCAGTTAACCGTTGAGGCAGCAACCTGGCTTTTCGTGCCAATCGGCCAACCGCCGTGTCCTGGATCGTAGTCATGCGTTGGGAACAAACCTCTCCAGATCTCGCTCTTTCATTCGACCGATTGCTGTGCACCTCAGCGCACAGATTCTTAGTGGTGCAGGCAGGCCCCCCCAAGTTTTCCGCCGTATGCGCCTGATCATCTCTTCGAGGGCAACTCCGTCTGACTTTTCCAACAAACCCAACACTCGCCTCGGCAGCTCGGTTTGGTGGCTGAGATGCTCAACCTTAAACAGGCCTTGGAGACCAAGTTCCCCCCCCAGTACTGCAAACGCCAGCCTTCTATCGCGGCGCGTAAGAAAATTCTGCCAAGTCCGCCAGATCGTCCATGCGTACCAATGACTCCGTCGCAACTTATTCCGCCGCATCCACTCCCGCAACTTCACCCCGCGGTGAATGCCATAGTGCAGCGCCTGCAATGTGGAAGGGTTCTTGCAATGCCGAACTGCGAAACCCCGTTTCGACTGGTCCACTAACGTATTTGCTTTCGAGACAATTGGGCGTTCGGGCTGAAACGGGTCATCGACAGGGAACTGGACCGTGTTTCGATAGACATTTAGACCCGAGATCAGCCGGTCGGTAAAAAAATCGTGAATATCCATCGTGAACAGGTCGACGGATCGACGCTTTGCCATCGTGTCGACAATTGAGGCCAAGAGGTTCTCGTTCTCGAGCACCATGTCGGCATCAACCCTCATTAGCAAATCGAATTCATCTGCCCGGTCCATGAACGTTTGGTACAAGACTCGATTGGCTTCCGTGCTGGGCAAGTCTTCGAAGACCAGGTGGCTAAAGTTCCGATAGGTTTGCCGGTCGATGGAGGCGACGCACTCCTCGAACTCGTTTTCGATGGTACGAAGCGTAATCACAAGGACGCGCACGCGATTACTCTGCAGAACTGTAAGTTGAGCGGTTTTTTGTGCAGGATGCCGCAGCAATGGGCGCGCAGCGCGAATCAGGGAAGTCACCACCTTGCTAATCGTCAGTCTAGCCGAAGTTTGCCCGCATTCGCAAAAAAAGGCTTTTCGGAGCGAAAGGGAACTTGCTGAATTCTTGAAAGTCAGTCTGCCGTGATAGGTTTCGACCCTGCGAGCAATCGATTGGCCATCAAACTGGGTCTCAGGAATGTGACCGAGCGACGGTCACAAAGTTCACGACGGGACTTAAGGAGAGAGGTTGTCAGTTCGCGCTAGACCACTTTGGCAGCGGTTTGTCTTCGTTTGCGTATCTGAGGAGCTTGCCGGTGGATTATCTGAAGATCGATGGCACCTTCGTGCAGAAGATCGCCGAAGATC
>JAOTYS010000019.1 GCA_029861795.1 Gammaproteobacteria bacterium
GTAGAACGCGGTTTCGTAGCGCTCCAGGGTGTGGCTGGTACCAAAGAAGTGCCCGGTGGACCCTACCTCCTTGATCGCGTCGAAGGCCAGATCCTCAGTGCTTGTCGTTATTGGCTGCATGTAGTGGATCATCTGCTGAAGGGTTTCGCAGTCCATGATGAACTTCTCGTAACTGGCGCAAAGACCACCTTCTAGCCAACCGGCGGCGTGATACACGACATTGGTTCTGGACGACACGCAAGCCCAAAGGGAAAACGCGCTCTCCCAGGCGGATTGTGAGTCAGGGCAATTGGCGGCACATGCGTTGGAGGCGCGAAACGGCAGTCCATAAAACCGTGCCATCTGACCGGACATTTGTGTCGCCCGCATGTACTCCGGGGTGCCGAACGCCGGTGCACCGCTATTCATGTCCACGTTGGAGGTGAATGAGCCGTATACCACCGCTGTACCGGGATTAACGGTCTGTAGCAGCGCGATTGCCGCTAGCCCTTCCGCAGTTTGTTGCATTACCGCGCCGGGGAGCGTCACCGGTGCCATCGCCCCGGAGAGGGTAAACGGGGTAACAAACACCGGCTGGCCACGTCGCGCCAGTCTCATTGCACCGTCCAGCATGGGATAGTCATGCTTCAACGGTGACGAGGAGTTGATGTTGGTGTACATGTGAGGACTTGCGTCGAATTCCTCATGGGTCAAGCCACCGGCAATTCGCACCATCTCCATCACGTCCTCTATCCGCTCCTTGCCAAGGCTGTAGGCGTGCACCACCTTGTCGGTCAAGGTCAGCTTGTCGTACAGGCATTCGAGGTGACGGACGGACGCATGAATATCAACTGGCTCCACCGGATAACCACCGGCCAGATGAATGCAATTGAAGTACTGGGTCAGCTTGATTAAGTCCTGGAAGCTTTCGCGGTTGCCGACACGTCGTCCGCGGTCCAGGTCCGAGCAATTGGGGGGACTGGACACGTTGACGAACAGCATGCGATCCCCGCCCACGCGAACCTTGCGAGCCGGGTTTCGCGGAGTGATGTCGAACTCAGATGGAGCTTTTCTGACCTGCTCCATGACGAAGTCGCGATCCATACGAACGTTGTTGGAATCGGAGGCGACAATGCAGGCGGCTTCGTGGAGGATGCTCTTCGCTTCCTCGTTGCGGAACTCCACGCCGATCTCCTCGAGCACACGCATGGCACCATCGTGGATGGCGTGCACCCCTTCCTCGTCGAGTGGCTCGGTGGGAACGTCGGGGTTGACGGGCAAGCACCAGGGTGTTTGTTTGATGGCCGCCGCCGCGGCGGTTCGGCGCGGATTGCCGGACCGTCCACCCGCCCGTCGTCCACCGCGTCGGGTCGTTGTTGCCTTCTCCGTCATCGTAATATTCAGGGCCGAAACCCATTCCTCACAGCGTTTCGAATCGGGAGCGAAACATAGCTTAGTCTCCGAGCTTTGTCTTCATCCGGCGGCTGGGAGAATGAATGTTATCGAGCCGCGCAGGCCGGCGCGCGATCACAAACAAACCCGAGAGTTTGGATAAATCAGGACTGATGGGAGCAGTCGCTCGCGGACCTAGCGATCCTGCTCAATGAGCAACCCCGCCGAAGTGGGGCTCTCTGTGGGAATTCGTCACGGTCCTTGTCAGTTCTCGGTCTTGATGAGGGTCTTGAGTTGGGCTCTGTCCTCATCACCCCACGCGGCAGGATCCTCCCCGTGGGCGACCGAGGCATGGAGTTCGATGAGCTTCCGCAACTCGTCCTCTGTCTCTACCTGGAATCGTCCTGGGCATCCCTCCAATCCGGGATAGTCTTTGCAGGCGTAAGAGTATGATTTCATGATCGTCCTCCCTAGGTTCAAGTGCGGCCGATTGTCGAGTGATTACACATCTACGGAAATGTAAAACTGCCCGAACTGTCTAGGCAGCCGAATTCTTCTTTACCGAGTTTGATCACGATCAATTCTGCGACACATCATGAGTTAGCCGACCTGTTGCCAGCCAGAAGCTGTCCTTTCCAGCGTTACCGGCGTCCAGCGTGTCGGGTTTTCAGCAACACTCTGTGTATAGCTTCTCATCTCGATCCGTTTTGGCTTAACCTCAATCAATAAATAGTTTTCAGACTGTGGCCCATCGGGCCAGAACGCTGAGAACGGGTCGATCCACACAGCCTTCTTGTCCTCCAGATGATCGTTCAACACTGCCTCTCCAATTACTGTAACGTAGCCTCGCGTAGGAGCGTCAACATAACTCAATACCGTGTTGGGGTTGCTTCTTACGTGCTGTGTTTTCCGCGAAGCTTGATCAGTCGGTATGATGATTCTTGCATACTCATCATCCGGAAATGTGCGAACTGGACGCGAGGATGGTAAGCCGGATTCGTCGATTGTGATGAGTGATGCACACCCGGCAGCAGTCATTATCTGCTGTGCAACTTTTAACAACTCTTCGATGTCAGAGTCTTGAGTCATCTTGTGATACCTCCCCAAGTTAAGAAGAAGTACTACCTCAAGCGACTGACTAATCTATACCGATTACGTATCGATGTCACCCGAGTGATTTAGTCCGGTATAACCCTTAATCAAATAGGGTTCGTGCACCGAGCGACCGGTTTTGGCGAGCGCAAAGTGGCCCCTACGAATAGCTGGTCAACCGAAATGCTCAAGCGACGGCACATGAATGTGGCCGCAGTGGCTTCAGCCAACAAGAACGCTCGAGTGGTTTGCGCATTGCTGGCTCATAGGCGCCACTACGAAGCAAGTTACAAACCGGCGATATAACACACGAACGATATCACAGGATGCACACCACGATTGCTCAGGCAAACATGACTTGATGGCTAGACAGGTCAGACCGTGGCAGGTCAAACCTATTTCACACAGGGAGCGAAAAGCTCGCGAGACTGTAATGGCACCTGCCAGCAGATTCCATCAGGGACAGAGGCTGTAGCCTCATCGAGTCCGGATATATGACTCTTCGCTTTCCCTCGGGACGCCTGCTGCGGATCGCCGCGTCGCTTCGCTCCTCGCGATGACTTTAAGGGACGCCACATTGAATTCACGTCCCAAGTGCTATCGACCTTGATAAACTCTAGACACTAATGCGCCACGGAGCATTCGGTGGGTCTTCGGGGTTTCTCTCCGCAAATTTCAGATAACCGAAATAGGACAGGATCAAGCGCTCGTGAACGTTTTCAATCCTGTTACGACCATGCATGAAGCGTGTATTGTCGAGCAGCACCAGATCATTCTTTTGCCAGCGGATCGCGACGGTCAGCGCGTCGCTGATGCGCTTCACTTCCTCGACAAGCTCATCGGAAACCATGCTGCCATCGGCGAAAGTGGGGAAGGTTTTGTTGTTCCGGCCGTAACGCGCAAACAGCAGGAAGTTGCCGAAGGCTGGCTCCTCACTGAACATCGGGCGATGTAAAGCCGGCCGTGTAAACGAGCGCAGGATCATGTTGTCTTGGCGAGAGAAACGGAACGGGCAGTTGGCCGGCGGGTTGTCCAGTGTCTCATCGGCGGGTGCATCAGAGCCGAACCAGTACTGGCATTCTTTCGGGGTGACGGGTTGCACGTAACGCAATCGCTGCGTCATGAAGCCCTCCCGCGCGGTTTTGGTCATCTTGCGAACGACCTCCACGCCGTCACAAATTGTGGTTTCGCCACCGGATTTTGGGGGCAGCATGCAGGCAAACCAGCAGGCATCCGGCTTCCAGGGTTCGCGGGACAATTCCGGATGCAGCGGGAAGGCCTCGTCACCGAGGTTTACGGTCTGGATGTTACGTTTTTTGTCTACGATCTGGCGGCCCGGACTGTTGTTGAAGATCGAGTTGAAACAAAGTCGCGCTGTGATCTGTCTGAAAATCTCAAAATCCAGAGGGAAGCCGCGAAACAGGATCGCACCGTGTTCCTTGTAGAGGTCCTGCATAAACGAGGAGTCCAACGCGAGCAGCTGTTCATCGGGTTGTTCGGGGCTGACTGTTACAAAATTCCGGATCGCGTCCGGCAAACTGACGGTGGTCATGTGTTAGGCAGACAGATATTATCGTTCAATTTGAATGATAACAGGTGTGCGTGATGCAGGCTGGCCAGACTAGCGTGGACTTAGATCACCCGTTCAGCAGTCCGGACCTTTTTCCATAGCAGTTCCGGGACTCGGCGGATCGGGCCGCCACCATAAACGATTTTCAGCGGGCTGTTCAAATACATTTCGAGGGTGTCCAGACGTTCCAGAAACAAGTGTTCGAACGGCGGTTTCCCCGTTCCCAGCGGCAGCTCGCCGAATAGACCAAGGGGTGCTCAACGCCAATTGTTCGACGAAGGCGGTGCGGCCCTGGATCGCCCGTCCGTCACCGGTCAGCGAGTCGAGAACGGATTGCGCGGTGGCGACCATCATCGGGTTACTTCCTCCAGGAGGCCCGAAGTTTGCTGTCTATGGCAAGGTTGAACAGGTGCTATGTCACGAAAGCGTTTTGCTAACTGTAATCGAATTCGGATTGCCCAGATTTCCTTTAGTTTGAAGAGTGGTTCTTGGCCAGTCAGTCTTCCTTTGTTTCAGGGCCCCTTTTTCGATGGTATACAGGTAACTAGATACATGGAATGGCTCCTCCGTTACGTAAAAGGAGCCCGATTGTATCTTGCCCCATGGTCGCTTACCGACCGACCCAATACGGACCGTCAGGCATACCATTTGGGGGGCGTGGCTCGGCCCATATAGGAGTACTCCATCACGGCTTTGGCTACGGATAACGGACGCTACGTCAACAGCAATTCCCATCCCTCATGCCAGAATAAATCTATTCCCGTATATCTTTAAACGCCTTCTTTAGATCACCGACAATGCGCGACGGTCTTCTGATAAAGCCCACCGAATATGGTCTGTTTTTCCCAATGGTAATTTTCGGGTGTGCTAGCAAACTCAACGATTTCATGATGCCACAGACTTTCTGCGAAGGGCTCAAGGAGGGTAAATAGACGACGCATAATACAGCGAAGCGGGTGCCATGGGGCCGGGTTGTGGTAGTCGACGAAGATTACTTTCCCGTCGCGGCCCGCGCGCATCAAAAGTGCGTCGACGACGGCGCGTTTACGTTCGTCAGGAATTTCATGGAGTAGAAAGAAGCAGCTAACGACGTCATAGATCCCGTTGCCAGGCATGGCGGCGTCAGCGATTCGAACCTTCGCCTGAGAAAGGCCGCGTAGCTTGCGTCGACATAACGCGACCTGCAGTGGTACCACATCAACGACATCGAGGCGTCCTGTTGGGCCGACTTGACGGGCTATTTCCGGAATGAGACACCCGTAAACATGAGCTGCTTGCAACACTTTTTGGCCGGCGATAATCTCAGACAGAAGAATGCGTCGTAGCCGCGCGTTGTTGCCCAGAAGGATGGCCGTTACTACCGCATTACAGTCGAGCCAGCGCGCATTGGTAGTGTTGAGATAGGCCCATTCATAGACCTCGCGAAGATAGGGTGGGATTACTGGGTCTGCATCTAGACGTGTCGAAGCAGCAAGGGCGGTATGCGTCACGTCGTGAACCAACATGTCAGCAATCCGGTGACTATTGACAGGCGCTGTCATCTTCAGTTCTTCCGGTTGTACCCACACACAAGCCATTTAATTCGAGCCCCCGGCCCATTCCAAAAAGCTTTCTCTCGGCTCGATCTCCTCATGAACAAGCCTGTAATGACAATCGATACAGGTCATACCTGTTTCGCCTGCTTCGGTGTGCTGGCGCTGGCCTCGCTTGCGTTGCGGTTTTATCGAGGTCTCTTCATGACAGCCTCGGCAGGTGACGCCGTCGTTGTCGCGAGACCAATCACGTACTGCATATGCTAGCGGAGCCTTCTCTGCGTTCCATGTCTGCCGATGATTATCGTTTAGCATTCGATAACCACCATCTCGCGTGGCGCGCGTCGCGACAACAGTTTCGGTTTGTCTTCTGTGATCACGAGATTTTCTTCGTGAACCAGAATCTTTCTGTCGCCGTACATCGCGCTGGGCTCGATGGTTAAAACCATATCCGGCACGAGCTTGGTACGATCGTCAGGTTTATTCGAAGGCGGCTCCGTTAAGATCTTACCTAGACCATGACCGAACCGCCCGACATTGCCAAGTTCGATCCCAGAGTCAGTCAACACTTTTGCCTGGGCGTGAAACACATCTGCCGCCGTGTAGCCTGGCCGTGCAGCGTTGATGCCCGCCCGAGTCGCCCGATACAACAGATCATGGATTCGTTTGACCTCATTGGTGGGCGCGCCGATGGCGTAGTTGCGATCAAAATCACAGAAGTAGCCCTCATACCGCGAACCCGTATCGATCAAGAAGATATCGCCTTTTCTTAATCTTCGCGAAGTTGGGCCCATGATGATGCTTTCATAACCGCCCAGTCCAGAACCAATGGCGGTGTACGGGGTTTTATCCGCACCTCGCATCAAAATATCGGACTGAAATTTACGTACCAGATCTTTTTCTGTGTCACCGGCTGCGGTAAATCCGGGCAAAGCATCGAAAGTATCTGAAGCGATCTGGCAGATATGTCGAATGCGTGCGATCTCGGCCTTCGATTTGATGAGACGAAGCTCACGCATCACCCCGATGCAATCGGCCATTTCTAACGGCCTAATGACTTGTTGCAGGCGTAGTACATCTGCCATAGGCATACCGAGACGCGACTCCGGTCCCATCTCTACACCGATACGTCCGTAGCGACGCTTAATCTTTTCAATGACGGTCTGGAGAAGATCGAGTCCTTCGTTTTGTGGGCGTGGCGATGGCCAGGTAAAGACATTTTGTACCCAAGAGGTTAACCGCCAATTGGTCTCGCCGATCTCCGGAATGACAGCAGTGCAACGCCCAATGCGGGGCATTATGAAATACCACGGTCGTGAAGGGGTGTTCCAAGCGAACTGGGTCGAGAAGCCGGACATATACTCGAGGTTGGCTTCAGAGGTGAGAAGCATTGCATCCAAACGCTCACGAGTCATGAATTTTCGCGCCCGCTCCACCCTGGTTTCGAATTCCACCTCTGTGAATTCGGCCACTTCGCGACGTTTCTTGTAATGATTCGATCGCGAATGTTTTTTCTTGGTGGTGTTCTTAGACATAGCTGTCTCCGTGATAGCTTCTTGTACCTAAGGTCTCTTGGTTCACCGGTGTACGTATCGCGATGGACGATAACTCGCGCGGTATCGGTTACACAAGATCGCGTGGAATACGCCTGTCCCAGTCCTGGGTATAAATTTCGCTTTCGCCCTCGAAGGCTTTGATGCTGGCATTGATATAGAAGTGCCCGCGATCGGCCCACATGGACGTAACGGTCTCGGTGCACACACTCCAATCCTCTCGTGACAATTTTTCGGTCCAATGGATATCCGCCTTCGCGCTCAGCGGGTCATTGGGAAGGATTCGATAGACTTCCCGGGCGATCTCATCGGTCACTAGCCCGTGTTCCAGTCTTGTCTTACCAAAATCATCGATGATGCGCACCGTGGTCTCGCCGCTAGCCATGTCTTGCTCGACGATACGCCCATGGTTGGGTAGACGTAGTGTTGTGTCTTTTGCGGGTGGTGCGGTGACCGGTGGCTCGAACGCCAGTTCCGATTCCTCCTTGCGTGTGCGCACCGGCAAAGACAAGTGACTCACGCCGCTATACAGAGACAAAGTAACTGTTTCCGGTGACGGCCACAGCATAGGCCAGTAAGCAGTAGAAATCGCGATTCGAATACGGTGATCTGAGGGGATGACGTAGGCGATATCGTCTAATTGTATGCGCACGCGATAACGGTCGTCTGGTTGAAGTGCAGTGGGGTGCTCATGGCTGTCACGATGAGTTAAGTTGAGTACTCCCCACGTTACTCGAGTGGACTCGCGCGAGGGCCACACATCGCAAAGCCTAACGATGATGATGGCTTGAGAGCGATCGGCCGAAAGATCGAGCTCTACTGTGGGTGCACCAAAGATCTCAACCTCTTGTTCTACCCGCGCAGTATCGAACACCATTGATCCGGCATCGTCGACACGTTGGTCCACAGGCCAGTCTGGCCCCAACCACATGGGACAAAACTCGCCACAGGCGGTGCCGGTCGTTTGTGGTGAGCATACGGTTAGGATTTGTTCGGGTTTGCTCGATACATTTAATTCGCCAGGATTGAAATAATAGCGACGTTGTTCGACGTCGAGCGACGGCCAAGATGATTCGCCCACCCAGCGACCGTGCCTCGATTCATACGTGGCCCTGGGCAAGACGCTATCCATGATGTATGTACGACAGAGCGGATCATCCATCACGCTGGTATCGCTGTCCTTTAACCACTGGTCCCACCAGCGCAAAGATTCTTGTAGAAACCCGATCGCCGGCTGTGGCACTGCAATATGCGGATACTTGTGTACCCACGGACCAATCAATCCGCGGGTAGGCGCTTTAAGTCCATCGAGCATACGGGGAATCGCGTTGGAATAAGCATCGCCCCAGCCCCCTACAGCAAACACTGCAGCTTTGATGGCGTCATAGTTTTCGCACACCGAACCGTGTTTCCAGTATTCATCGCGATGGGGATGGTTGAGCCAGTTCTCCACTAGCAATGGCGTATTCTCTAAACGTTGCCGCCACATCTCCCGCCAGCGTTTGCCGACCAGAGCGGGGTCTGGAGGTCGCGATGAGTAGGCAAACATCGTGCATGCCCATCCTAGGTTCTCCATCAGCAACCCTCCGCCCTTGTAGTGTATGTCGTCGGCATAGCGGTCATCGGTGGAGCACAAAGTAATAATGGCTTTCAGTGCAACGGGTTGCCTGGCTGCAACTTGCAACGCATTAAAACCGCCCCAGGAAATACCCATCATTCCGACGTTGCCATCACACCATGGCTGGCTTGCAATCCAATCGATGACTTCAACGGCGTCATCGTGTTCCTGCTTGAGGTACTCGTCCCACATCAGCCCTTCGGATTCGCCGTTGCCGCGCATGTCCACACGAACACAGACATAACCATGACCCGCGAAGTAGACATGGGTCAAGGCGTCGCGGCTTGCCGTGCCATCGCGTTTTCGATAGGGCAAATACTCAAGTATCGCGGACACCGGTTGTTGCTCGGCATCCACCGGCATCCAAATTTTTGCGGCGAGGCGGCAACCGTCTGACAGCCTGATCCATGCGTTGTCAATCACCTGGATCTGGTGATCGAATCGATACTGTACGCTGGAGGTGGTTAAGCCGGGGCGAATGTCCATAGTTCTAGGTTATGAGTGACACGTAGAGGGTAGCACTGATTCCCCGACCATGGCTCGCCACTAAATCTCTATTTATTAAGCAAAAATTAGATCTTGGTTCAGCGCTGCTGCGGAACAATTGTGCACGATTGGAGTCGATTATGTAATATCGATAAATTCGGTAAGAGCTCTGTGGACGAGATGCTCGGGTGAGTTGTGCCACAGAACACATCCAATAAATGTACTTTGATCGGCGGGGCGAGGTTCAAGGCCCCGTGAATGGTATTCGACTGGAGGAAATGATATGTCAAAGCTTAAAGATTTGGAGCGGTTATTGGCGCAGGGAAAAATTACGCGTCGAGACTTTTTGGCCCAAGCGTCTGCATTGGGGGTCATCGCTGGGGCACCGGCGATTTTTAGCAACCAGGCACTCGCTGCCACGCCGAACAAAGGTGGAAAATTCACGGCCGGCATTGGCCACGGTTCCACCACCGACTCGCTGGACCCCGGCACTTACGAAAACGACTTCATGATCAACTCGTCGTTCACCCGATTTAACTTCCTCACTGAAATCAGCAACACCGGAGAATTGGCCGGCGAATTGGCGGAAAGCTGGGAAGCGTCCGCAGACGCCAAAACCTGGACGATTAAACTGCGCCAAGGTGTTGAATTTCACAATGGTAAGGCCATGACTGCCGATGACGTGGTGGCGTCGATAAATCATCACCGTGGCGAGGACTCCGGTTCGGCGGCCAAGCCCATCGTCGATCCTATCGAGGAGATCAAAGCCGATGGCAACAATGTTGTCGTGACCTTATCGGGGGGTAATGCGGATTTCCCCTATTTGATGAGCGATTATCATTTACCCATCATGCAAGCAAAAGACGGCGGGGTTGATTGGGAATCCGGTATCGGAACCGGGCCGTACGCGATGCAGTCTTACGACCCCGGTGTGCGTATGATCTTTAAGCGTAACGCAAATTACTTCAAGCCGGACCGCGCGCATTTTGACGAAGTGGAGATGATTACGATCGCGGACGTGGCGGCACGCACCAATGCCTTAGCCACCGGCGAGATCCATATGATGGACCGGGTGGATATCAAAACCATGCATTTGCTGGAGCGAAATAAGAGCGTGAAGATCGAGGAAACCAGCGGTAATGGACACTACTCCATTCCCATGCGTACTACTCTGGAACCCTTCACGGACAACAATATTCGCTTGGCGCTCAAATACGCGTTGGATCGTGAAGCACTGCTGGAAACCATCTTGCGCGGTCATGGCTATATCGGTAACGATCATCCGATCGGTAAAGCGAATCGCTATTTTGCAGCGGATTTGCCGCAGAAATCCTATGACCCAGATAAATCCAAGTTCTACTTGAAAGAAGCTGGGTTATCCGAGTTGTCTGTCGATCTCAGTGCTGCGGATGCCGCCTTCGGTGGTGCGGTGGATGCGGCGGTACTGTTTAAAGAGCATGCGGCCAAAGCCGGTATCACTATTAATGTAGTGCGTGAGCCCAATGATGGTTATTGGTCCAATGTTTGGAACACGGATAATCGTGGTTGGTGCATGTGTTACTGGGGTGGCCGACCGACCGAGGATTGGATGTTCTCCACTGCCTATGCGTCCGGCGCGGAATGGAACGACTCCTCCTGGGAGCACGAGGAATTCAACAAGCTGCTGGTCGCCGCACGAGCCGAACTCGACGAAGCCAAACGCCGCGATAGGTATGTGGAGATGCAGCGGCTTGTCAGTGACGAAGGTGGGGTGATGGTGCCGGTGTTCAACAACTACATCTTTGCCACTAGCGACAAGGTCGCGCACGACGAGCAGATGGCCAACAACTGGTCTGACGACGGGCACAAATGGGCGGAGCGCTGGTGGTTTGCCTGAGTCGCTAAAGTAACCAGCCGTGTATAAGATTCTAAAAATGGTGGCCCAGCGCCTCGGTCTGGGCCTCCTTACTTTGTTCGTCGTATCACTGATCATCTTTCTGGGCGTAGAGGCGTTGCCCGGTAATGCGGCGGAAGCCATCCTCGGTCAGTCAGCGACACCGGAAACCGTTGCTGCCCTGGAACGCCAGATGGGCCTAGATCTACCCCCCCACGAGCGCTACGTCAAATGGCTGGGTGGAATTATTAAAGGCGATTTCGGTGTGTCCATCGCAAACAGTCGCCAGATCTCGGAGTTGATTGGTGTGCGGTTAGCCAACACCGTGTTTCTAGCGCTGATGGCGGCGATTATCTCCATTCCACTGGCGTTGGTTTTGGGTATTTTGGCGGCGCTTCACCGCAACAGCCTTTATGACCGTGCGGTGAACGTCGTTGCCCTGTCGGCGGTTTCCTTCCCCGAGTTCTTTGTCGCCTATATTCTGATCTTGTTTCTCGCGGTGACATTCGGATGGTTTCCGAGTTTGGCCAACGTCGGTCCGGAAACGCCTTTTTGGGACAGGGTTTATCGGTGTTTTCTGCCGGCGATGACATTAACCTTGGTGGTGGTAGCTCAGATGATGCGTATGACCCGTGCTGCCATTATCAATCTGTTGGCCAGTCCCTACATCGAGATGGCCAACCTCAAAGGGCTTTCGCGCGCGCGAGTCATTGTTCACCACGCGTTGCCCAATGCCTGGGCGCCGATTATCACCGTCATCGTATTGAATCTTGCGTATCTGATTGTGGGCGTCGTGGTCGTTGAGGTGGTGTTTGTTTACCCCGGTCTCGGCCAACTGATTGTAGATTCGGTTAGGACTCGAGATGTTCCAGTGGTCCAGGCGTGTAGTCTGATCTTTGCCACGACCTATGTGCTGTTGAATCTGACGGCAGATATTCTGTCGATCTTGACCAACCCAAGGTTACTGCATCCAAGATGACTGATCAGAATAGTACCGTCGGGCAATCCGCCGATGCTGTCGCGCCGCCACCGCCGCGGGATCGCAACTGGGCGGACGCCTGGCGTGAGCTAAAAAGAGCTCCGCTAAGCGCAAAGTTTGGTTTGTTGGTGATCCTCGTTTATGTCTTCGTCGCATTTTTCGCTCCGGTGCTCACGCCTTACGGTGAATCCGAAGTGGTCGGCCCGGCGTACGATGTGTGGAGCGACGCGCGGCCACTGGGTACAGATAATCTTGGTCGCGATATGCTTACCCGGCTTCTCTTTGGCGCCAGAAACACCGTTGGGATTGCCTTCGTCACGACGGTTCTGGCGTTTTTGATCGGCGGCATCGGCGGCATCATAGCAGCGACTCTGGGCGGATGGATGGATCAGCTACTAAGCCGTGTCGTTGATATCTTGATGGCCATCCCACAATTGATCTTTGCGTTGTTGCTGCTGACTATTTTTGGCACATCCATCTCGAATTTGGTCATTATCATCGCGGTGCTGGATTCGACCCGTGTGTTCCGCCTTGCGCGGGCGGTCAGTTTGAACGTCGTGGTAATGGATTTTGTGGAGGCGGCGCGACTTAGAGGCGAGCGGATCGGTTGGATAACGCTTAGAGAGATCCTGCCAAATATCCTGCCGCCGCTCGCGGCGGAGTTTGGTTTGCGCTTCTGTTTTGTGTTTTTGACTATTAGCGCGTTGAGTTTCTTAGGGTTAGGCATCCAACCACCAACTGCGGACTGGGGGTCCATGGTGCGAGACAATGCCACCCTGATTACTTATGGCGATATCACCCCCCTGCTGCCGGCCGGGGCGATCGCACTGCTAACTGTTGGTGTTAATTTCGTGGTGGACTGGTTCCTGCATAAGACCAGCGGGTTGAAAGATGAACACTAATAGTAACGGTGAATTGCTCCTTGAGATGCGAGGTCTGCGTATCGACGGGTTCCGGGATGAACAATGGCACGAGATTGTCAAAGGCGTCGATATCACCCTGAACCGAGGCGAAGTGCTGGGATTGATCGGTGAGTCCGGCGCGGGCAAGTCCACTATCGGTATCGCGGCGATGGGTTACGCTAAGCCCGGGTGTCGCATCTCCGGCGGGTCGATTGTGTTTGACGGCATTGATCTCATGAAGGCCTCGGAAGACGAAAAACGTGACCTTCGCGGGGTGCGTATCGCCTATGTGGCGCAGAGCGCCGCCGCATCATTTAATCCCGCGCATCAGCTTATCGATCAGTTTGCGGAGATACCGGTGGAGCACGGCAAGAGCGCTAAAGCAGAGGCGTACGCGGATGCCAAAGATCTGTATGCCCGCTTGCAGATGCCTGACCCGGATCAGATCGGATATCGCTATCCGCATCAAGTTTCAGGTGGTCAGTTACAACGAGCGATGACCGCTATGGCCATGTCGTGCCGCCCGGATTTGATTATCTTCGATGAGCCCACCACTGCGCTCGATGTCACGACCCAAATCGAGGTTCTGGTCACCATTCGGGACATCGTCGAGCAATTTAACTCCGCGGCGATCTATATTACCCACGATCTTGCGGTGGTCGCGCAGATGGCGGACAAGATCATGGTGTTGCGCTACGGTGAGTTGGTTGAAGAAGCGGATACTCGCCGCATGCTATCCGATCCCCAGGAGGACTACACCAAATCACTCTGGGCGGTGCGCACTTTTCGCAAGCAAGTGGAACCGCCGGCGAAGGAACCTAAAGCCCTAATTAAAGTCGACCATGTTTCTGCGTCGTACGGTCCGGTTCCGGTATTACACGACATTACCTTCGAGATTCACCGTGGCCATACGGTTGCTGTGGTGGGTGAATCGGGTAGCGGAAAGAGCACCGCGGCGCGCGTGATTACTGGATTGTTGCCGCCCAAACAGGGGCAGGTGTATTACGACGGCGAACCGTTACCCCGCGACTACCGTCGGCGCTCGAAGGATCAATTACGTCAGGCGCAGATGATTTACCAGATGGCAGATACCGCCATCAATCCCCGCCATCGCATCCGTAGCATTATCGGCCGGCCACTTTCATTTTATCTGGGATTGGACGGTGGGGAGCGCGAGCAGCGCATCCGAGAGTTGTTGGAAATGATCGAGCTCGATCCGGATCAGTTCATCGATCGTTTTCCCAGCGAACTGTCCGGTGGTCAGAAGCAACGTATTTGTATCGCCCGTGCGCTAGCGGCGGAGCCCAAGTTCATTATTTGTGACGAGGTAACATCAGCCCTAGATCAGCTTGTGGCTGAAGGTATTCTCAAACTGCTTGATCGTTTGCAACAGGAGTTAAACCTGGCCTACATGTTCATCACTCACGACCTTGCCACGGTCCGTGCCATCTCCGACGAGGTGATCGTGATGTTGCAAGGACGCATTGTCGAGCAAGGTCGGAAAGAAGATATCTACACGCCGCCCCATCACGAATACACCGAGCTGCTGTTGTCTTCAGTGCCCGAAATGGACGCGGATTGGATGGATAATGTGCTGGCGGAACGTGCCAACAAGGGCGGGATCCAATCGGCGGGTAATTAGATAGCTTTGATCGGCGTCGATTAGCCACTCATGCCGTGTGTGCTCCAGGCAGCACGAAGCCCGCATCAGTGAGCTCCGTCAATTCAGCGTCTGTGAGTTCCGGGGCATGCGTCACGAACGGTGGTCGCATGCGTAACCATTCCGGGTCTTGTCGCATTCGCGCGATAATCTTTTTCAGGGTTGGAACGAGCGGCGTTTTCTCTATGACCCTGCGCACCGAATTAATCTGTGCTTGTTGTTCGGCGGTGTGTGAGGATTGCTGAAGATACCCGTCGTATACGTTGCGAATGGCATTGGCGTTCACATTGACCGTCGCGGAGATACAACCCGCAGCGCCATTTTCCAGGCCGTCGAGCAGAAAAGTCTCAGTCCCAGGAAAGACAGCCATACCCGGGAAACGTGCGAGTAATGCTCGAGTATTGTTCCAGTCGCCAGAACTGTCTTTAATCCCAGCGATGTTATCCGGGTAAGAACCTAACAGACGCTCGATAAGGTCGAGGCTAATCGGAACCCCGGAGAGCTTGGGAAAATGATAAAGCAATATCTTTAGTTTGGGATCGCCGACCCGCTCAATGATTTCGGCGTAGTGACGATAGATGCCTTCATCGCTCACCGCTTTATAGTAGAACGGCGGTAGCACTAGCACTTTGTCGCAGCCGTTGACGGCAGCATGGCTGGTCAGTGTGACCGAGTCTGTGAGCGCACAACAGCCGGTGCCAGCCATCAGTTTGCTCGCCGGGATCCCTGCTTCAAGCAGGGCTTCGAGTAAAGCACGACGTTCGTCCACGGAAAACGAGTTTGCCTCACCAGTACTGCCGAACACCACGATCCCGTGACAACCTTGTTCGAGCAGCCACTTGACATGTGTAACATATCGGTGGGCATCGGGGTACAAGTCTGCATTAATTGGTGTCAGGGCTGGGACCCACACACCTGTTGCGGCGAGCGAGTCTAGAGATAGGTGTGTGCTGGCGCTTGGATTTGCGCTAATGTTGATGTTCACTGTTTCAATTCAGAGCCCAGTATGTTTAATGCATACAATATAGCGGAGTAAGCGTAACTAGTGCAATTTGTCAGTGCCTGTGAACCTTCATCATGCGTTAAACATTTCTGTGCGGACACGGTCACTCTAGAATTTGCACCAATCATTTAGATTAGGATTAGATAACTCGATATGACTAGGCCGTTGACAGAATTTATCCGGGAACTTTGTCTGGAAGACGTGCCGGGTTCGGCAATTCACCAAGCGACGTTGTGCTTACTAGATCTCATCGGTGTGGCCGCGGCGGGTCGCGAAACAGATCTGTCCAGAATTATCCACGAACATGTCACCCACCATTTTGGTTGCAGCGACCTAAAATCCCGCCTAATGTTCGATGGTCGTCATGTTAGCCCCAGCGGCATGGCGCTTGCAGGCGGCATGACCATAGACAGTTTTGATGCGCATGATGGTCATCCCTTGACCAAGGGTCACGCTGGTGTCGCAGTGCTACCGGCGTTGTTGGGTTTTGCCGATGCCCGCGCCGAACCCATAAGCGCTCGAGAGTTTCTGACCTGTATGCTCATCGGTTATGAGATCAGCATTCGAGCCGGGATCGCACTGCATTCCACGGTGGCCGACTATCACACATCGGGTGCGTGGAACGCGCTGGGTGCGGCCGCCATCGGGGCGCGTTTGCTAGCACTCGAGGCGGAACAGACAAGACATGCTCTGGGGATTGCTGAATACCACGGTCCCCGCAGCCAGATGATGCGTTGCATCGATCGCCCGAGCATGCTCAAAGACGGATCGGGTTGGGGTGCCATGGCGGGACTAAGCGCTGCCTATCTCGCCAGTAATGGTTTTACTGGAGCACCCGCCATTACCTGCGAGGGCGAAGAGGCACTGTCTTTCTGGAGTGATCTCGGTGATGTCTGGTTGATTGAGGATCAATATTTCAAGCCTTATCCCGTATGTCGATGGGCGCAGCCGGCCGTCGAAGCAGTCGCCAGCCTGGTCCGTCAGCACAATTTTCGTAGTCAGGATGTGCATAGCATCACCATCAACACCTTCCACGAGGCGGTACGGCTACAGGGTGCGGCGCCGCGCAACACGGAAGAGGCCCAATACAGTATCGCTTTCCCTGTGGCTGCAATGATCGCTCGCGGTGCGGTGGGTCGCGACGAGATCACCGCAGATGCGTTGACGAATAGTGAAATATTGGGCCTGGCTCAGAAAGTGAAACTCAAGGAGAATGTCGATTACAGTGCGCAGTTTCCACACCAGCGTTTAGCAGATCTTATTGTGCATCTCGAGAGCGGGGATGAGTTTGCATCTGGCACCACAAGCGCACGGGGAGATCCCGAGACACCCCTATCGGAACAGCAAATAATCGACAAGTTTTTCTCGCTATGCGAACCCTTGACGGGATATGAAAGGGCCAAGTCGCTGGAACATTGCGTAACGGGTCTTGCCGAAGAGGGTGCGCTGGCTACCCCGCTGATAGACCTTCTGCTGTGCGCGCCCGGTAAAATGCACGGTGTTACGCAGCAATCCCTAGACAACTCTGTTGCTTAGGAGCGATTCCAAACTGCTCTCGGTAGCACTTAGTAAACTGGGCGATATCTTGTGTAGTATTTTTGTTACAGACTTGGTGAGAATTGGATGCACTCATAGCCCACACTCAGCGTGGAGCAATTCGTAAGCGGCGCAGGGAAGAGATCAAGCCGTAAGCTGCCATGTACCGATAAGTAGTAGGTATTTGTCTTGTCGAAAGCAACCTCTCCCGATTATGCAGCCATCGCACTGTTGGCCTATCGCCAAGGCCTAATACTTCGAGGCGGGTTTTATCCGAGGCCCGAAGACAAGGTGCCGCCACTGGCGAACGGAGGTGACTGCCATACTATGATTCTGGTCGGTAACGCCGGCCAGGAGATGTGGACGCGATTCGAGCAATCTCCCGAATCACGTGATGGCAATCCACATCCTATGAATCATTGGAGCGAACGCATTATCACTGCAATCGCTCAGGAAATCGGCGCAACCGTGCTGTTCCCGTTCGGTGGTCCACCGTATTTGCCATTTATACAATGGGCGCAGCGTGCTGAGGCCGTGTTTTCTTCACCCATTGGCATGCTCATTCATCCAACGTACGGTTTGTGGCACGCCTACCGCGGTGCACTTGCCTTGGGCCAACGTATCGATTTGCCTTCGCACTGCCATACCACCACACCGTGTGATAGCTGTGCAGACAAACCTTGCCTATCCACATGCCCGGTCAGTGCATTTTCGGGTTCCGGCTATGACGTGCCTCAATGCGTAACTCATGTTTCTTCTTCGAGTGGACGAGACTGTATGGATGGTGGCTGCATTGCGCGAAGGGCTTGCCCTGTCGGGACTCAATATCGGTATGAACCCCCTCAGGCACGGTTTCACATGGTAGCCTTTCGTGCTGCGCAACACGCGAAACGATGAAGCGGTGGAATCACGGAACGGTGTATCGAGCGCCTCGACACCCCCCGGAGGTATTGTCGTGATTTTCGCTTGTTCGCCTGAAGGCGAACCTACAGCCTGTTATTCACATTAGCGCTGGGGGTTTGTAGGTACGTCTTTAGGCGTACATCCGGCGATCCAACGAAAATGTCGCATCTAAGACAGGGCAGATCATTCGGTGCACGATGTGTGCCTTAGGAGACATTGCACCTGGAAGGTGATCCTACTGTGATTATGTTCCCGTAGGAGCAGCGTCTTGCTGCGACACGTTGTGTTAGGGTCGTCGCACCTAGAAGGTGCTCCTACGGTTGATGGGGTTTCTGCATTCGTAAAGGAGCGTTTAAGTTCGCCTGAAGGCGAACCTACAAGAGGCTTACAACCATGTATGTGACTTAGGGCATACCATCAGCTGGTTATGATTCGGACCCCCATTCTGGACTTCGTTCGCCTCACCCGCTAGCGGCCCTTCCATATTGGCGCACGGTTTTCCGCAAAAGCGCGAGGTCCCTCAAGGGAGTCCTCTGAAACCAGCACTTTTTCGTAAGCCGGGAATTTGCCACTGCGCATGATGCTATAGGCCTCCTCTACGGTTTGTCCTTCCGTTTGCCTTACGATTTCCTTGGTGGCCGCCACCGACAGTGGCGCCGCGGCAACGATATCATCGGCAAACTTCCGAGCACGAGCCAGCAACTCTCGTTGCGGCACGACCGCGTTGATAAGTCCCCATTGCATCGCTTCGCCTGTCGTCATACGGCGCCCGGTTACCAGCATGTCCATTGCAATGGCTCGTGGTAGCCTGCGTGGTAGGCGGATGACTCCACCCGCGTTTGCGATGAGTCCGGTGTTCACTTCAGGGAGAAAGAATTCAGCGTGTTTCGCCGCCACAATCAGGTCGGCCGCTAGTGCCAGTTCAAAGCCACCGCCTGCGGCTATTCCGTTCACTGCGCAGATCACAGGCTTATTGAGATCAAACAACTCGGTAAGACCAGCAAAGCCTCCCCGTCCGTAGTCGTCATCCGGCGATGCATCCCCTGCCGCGGCAGCCTTCAAATCCCAACCGGCGGAGAAGAATCGGTCTCCAGCCGCGGTCAAAATGGCTACCCTAAGCTCGGGATCGTCACGAAACTGGATGAAAGATTCGCCGAGCTCACGGCTGGTGGCGTTGTCAATGGCGTTTGCTTTGGGGCGATCGAGAACGATCTCGAGCACTGCGCCTTGCGTTGTGACACTCAAACTCTTGAACATAACGTTTCTCCCTTGCTTCTGCGGCATCTGATCATCGGCAAATCATCGATCAGATTTATCGCTTGTGGCCCTAAGGTCCACTTAGATCTACCTAACTTATCGACCTCGAGCTGTTGCGCTCGGCAGTTCGCGAAGAGTTATGTCTTCGCACTACCGCCATCCCAGCTCTGCTTGATGGCATCCATGATTTCGATTAAACATTCGTCACGCTTGCGCTCAATTTCTTTTACGGTGGCGTTGCCTGCTTGTTTTGCCGTGCCTTCCACTATCCGCTGGGTCAGTTGTTGGGTTAACTCCGGCGCCTCGAGTTTGGTCCATGGTAGCTTTAACGCGGGTCCGAACTGCTCCAACATGTGGGACATGCCGAGGTCGCCGCCGGCGAGGTGAAAAGTAAGACAAGGACCCATAAAGGCCCATCTTAAACCAGGTCCATAGGTAATCGCGGCATCGATTTCTTCGGTAGTGGCGACACCGTCATTGATGAGGTGTAGCGCTTCTCGCCAGATCGCCTCCTGTAACCGGTCGGAGATATAGCCGTCGATTTCTTTTCTTACATGCAGTACATGCATGTCGAGTGAGCGATAAAAGTTAGCAGCTTTATCGACTGTGGCGAAGCTGGTTTTGTCGCCTCCGACCACTTCCACCAGCGGCAACAGATACACCGGGTTGAACGGGTGGCCGATCACCACGCGCTCCGGGTGACGGCAGTCCGCCTGAATTCGACTGGGGAGTAGCCCCGAGGAGCTAGAGGCGATGACCACATCACGCGGTACACACGCATCGATCATGGCGTGCAGCTTTTGTTTAACATCTTCTCGTTCCGGCGCGCTTTCTTGAACAAAGTCAGCATCCGTCACCGCAGCTTTCAGGTCATGCTCAAAAATGAGGCGCGATTGATCCGCTCCAGCGGCAAGCCCCATTCGCTGCAATGCAGGCCAGGCGTTGGCCACGTTTTGACGCAGGCCTTGCTCTGCGTCAGGTGCAGGATCTGTGGCGACCACATCCAGTGCCTTAGCAAGACATCGTGCAGCCCAACCACTGCCGATGACGCCCGTCCCAACGATGGCCACCTGTTTAATATGCTTTTCGGTCATAGCATCTCTCCTTCGTGAAATCATTGCAGTCGATATGATGTGTAATTCGAGAATAATGACCACGTTCAACCTGCAAATGCCTAACAATGGTTGAGTAGCAACGCGATGTGTTGCGAGGCAAGAGGAGTCCAATCGGTCTCACGGCTGGGGATTAAACTGCGACCTTAGCCTTAGGAATTTATGTCGAGAGAGATTTGGTGTAAGCAACATTTTAAGGTGTTGCTTAGATGAAAAGGGAACGTTTGCTATCGGCACACGCCGGTTCAACACAAGGACCTATATCGGTGGCAGTACTCCTGTCAGCATGTCGACAAAGCATCGCGCAAGCGGGATATAGTCTGAATTGGGCAACGAAAAATAACGCAGAAACGTCGGCATGCCGATGGTGTCACTAAGGTAATAGTTGAGTATGAGTTCGCTCACCGGATGCAGCCGATCCGGAAAGCCACACATCTCTTGAGCAATTAGCCAGTTCACTGCGCTCAGCCTCTACCAAACCATACACTGATTGGACCATCTCTAGCAACGACAATTCATCGCCACGGTTTCGCTGTGGGCCCCTCTTGGGGGTTAGATTCGCCTAAATGCCCCATTGGATAGTGTTGCATATGCTTGACCTATCCGTTACTTTGGACGGTGTTGAGGTATGCTTCGAGTTCAGTGGACAGTGAAGCGAGAACAACAGCTCATCAGTACAACTGCTGCATCCGCCCGACAATCTAGAATCAAAACGGTAGCTTCATATGCATACACCGGAAGAGGTTAAGGCGCTATGATCATTCTGATTCTCAAGCGCATCGGGTTCATGATCATCACTATGTTGGTTGTGTCAATGCTGTTGTTCCTGTTACTCGAGTTTAATGTCGATAGTGTAGCGGCAAAGGTGTTAGGACAGTACAGCTTACCGGAGCAAAGAGAGGTTTGGCTGGAGGAGCACGGCTACAACCGACCATTGTATGCTCGCTACGTTTCCTGGCTTGGCAACTTTATGCGCGGTGATCTCGGTGAGTCGGTTCGTTTTAAGGTGCCGGTTGGCGAAGTCCTGTGGCCGCGGCTTTGGAACACCGCGATTTTGGCCTTCTGGGTGTTCATGTTCATGATTCCGTTATCGTTAGTACTCGGCATCCTGGCGGGAATGCGGGAGGGGTCCAAACTGGATCGCAGTATCTCGGTATTCAGCATTCTTACTACTTCGGTGCCGGAATTCGCCAGCGCTGTATTGTTCTCCGCGGTGTTCGTGTTCTCTCTGAAATGGTTGCCAGGTACCAGCAGCATGATAGATGGCTTCGACTGGAAGCAGTTGGTTCTTCCGGTCATCGTATTGTTGACCTATGGATTCGGTTACATTGCGCGTATGACCCGAGCCTCCATGGCTGAAGTCATGACGACTCAATACATACGCACTGCCGTGCTAAAAGGTATTCCCTACAAAGACGTCATCACCAAACACGCACTGCGTAATGCGCTGATCGCCCCCTTTACCGTGATCATGCTGCAAATAAATTGGTTGTTATCGGGCGTAATTGTGGTCGAGTTTTATTTTGCCTACAAAGGATTTGGTGCGTTATTACTCGAAGCGTCATTGAATCAAGACGTATTCATGATCGAGGCGTGTGCGATGGTGGCCGTGTTTGTGGCAGTAGCCACGCAAACAATTGCAGATGTCGGGTATACCTACCTGAATCCGCGTATCCGCTTTAGCTGAGGGCGTTGCCATGGCAAACAGCATAACAGCAACTACAAGCCCTGCACCCAGTTTCGGAGAGGCCCTGGTTCGTGTGATAAAGTCACTTGGCCTGCTGCGCGAGAGTCCAGTGGGCATGGTCGGCGCGGCGATTGTCGGGTTCTGGGTGTTCCTAGCTATCTTCGCTCCACTGTTGGCGCCGTTCGAACCCAATGCAACCTTGCAACCGTTCGCAAAACCCGGTGCGGAGTATGCCCAAGGCGGTACGTTCTGGTTGGGAACAGATCACCTGGGGCGCGATGTTCTATCGCGCATTATCTGGGGTGCGCGTACGGTGTTGACCTACGCGCCGCTCGCGACCCTTACCGCCTATATTGTCGGGATTCTGATGGGATTGGCAGCAGGTTATTATCGCGGCATACCCGATGATATCTTGTCGAGAATTTCGGACATCATCTTGTCATTTCCGGTGCTGGTGCTTTACATCATTATTATCGCCACCATCGGTGCGTCGGCCCTCAACATTATCATTGCCATTACCTTTGCCAGCGCTCCCGGCATCATGCGTATCGTGCGCGGGTTGGTGCTCGATTTGCGTAACCGCGATTATGTCGCTGCGGCCCAGACACGTGGTGAGTCGTCGTGGCGTATCATGCTGGTGGAAATTTTGCCGAATGCGCGTGGACCATTGATCGTCGATGTGTGCCTGCGCTTGGGTTATGTGATCATTACTATCGGTGTGTTGGGATTCTTAGGCTTGGGATTACCGCCACCTGATCCAGATTGGGGTGGAATGATCAATGAGACAAGACAGATGGCGCTCGCGTTTCCGCATATGACAGTGTTTCCTTGTATCGCCATATCTTCATTGATCCTGGGCTTTAACTTGCTCGCCGACGGCTTGCGTGAAATCTCGTTGCGAGACTGAGACGCAGGAGACGTTCGAATGGAAAAAGATAGCAGCCATATTGATTACAACACCAAGATTCTTGAGATTAGAGATCTCAATCTCTCCTACTACACGCGCGCCGGCGAGATCCCCGCAGTGATCGATTTTTCCCTGGACGTTTACAAAGGCGAGACCATTGGAATTGTCGGTGAGTCTGGGTGCGGTAAATCAACTGTCGCGATGGCGATCATGCAGTACATGGGGAGCAACGGCGGTGTGAAGAGCGGCACCATCGACTTCAAAGGCAAGGATCTCAACGCCATGTCAGAAGAGGAATTGCGACGCTTACGCGGCTCTGCGATCTCCATGATCTATCAAGAACCATTCGCGGCACTGAATCCAAGCATGAAAGTGGGTCGGCAGCTTATGGAAGTGCCGCTCGCCCACGAAGATGTCGGTGAGAAGGAGGCGTACGAGCGTGCCAAGCAGATGTTGGCCGACGTCAAGCTACCGGACCCCGCGCGGGTGATGGATGCGTACCCTCATCAAATCTCCGGTGGCCAACAGCAACGTGTGGTGATTGCCATGGGATTGCTGTCCAATCCCGACCTATTGTTACTCGACGAGCCGACCACCGCGTTGGACGTCACGGTGGAAGCCGGGATCGTTAAACTGATTGCCGAGATCAGCAAGAAGTTTGGGACCTCGCAGATTTACATCTCCCATAATCTGGGGCTAATTCTTGAGACCTGTGATCGAGTATTTGTGATGTACTCGGGTGAGGTCGTTGAAGAAGGAACGATCAATTCACTCTTCACCTGGCCGCGTCATCCCTACACCCACGGGTTGTTTGGCTGTATACCGTTGCCGACCGCGGATAAGAATGCGGCGCCGCTGAAGCCTATCCGGGGTCAGCTGCCTCTACCCCACGAGCGTCCAAATGGTTGTAACTTCGGCCCCCGCTGTGATCACTTTGTAGAGGGTCGGTGTGATGCTCAGGAGGTCAAAGCAGAGCAGGTCACCGGTAGCGCCGATGATCACATGGTTCGCTGTTTGCGTTGGCAGGAAATCGATCACAAGGCCGAGGCGCCTGGGGGCGATGCCCGGGAACCGATGCAGATCGGCGACAAGGTGCTTGAAGTCAGCGATATGAAAAAATACTACGAGGTAAGAGACAGCTCACTGGCAGCAATGATTTCGGGGAAGGGCGTCAAGTTTGTGAAAGCGAACGAAGCATTGGATTTTTCCGCTCGAGAAGGCGAGACCGTCGCCATTGTTGGAGAATCGGGCTGTGGCAAATCCACGTTTGCGAAGGTATTGATGGGTTTGGAGACCGCGACCGATGGAGAGATCAAGCACAACGGACGCGCAATTCAGGGACAATCTGTGCAGGACCGGTCTGCGGAACAAATCGGTTCGCTGCAAATGGTTTTTCAGAATCCTAGCGACACGCTCAACCCTAGCCATACCATCGGCACCCAAATATCACGGGTGATCAAGAAGTTCGGTGTTGAGAGTGACAAGCAGAAGATTCGCGACCGGGTAATGCGACTACTCGATGTGGTAAAGCTACCGCGTGATTTCTACTACCGGCGGCCGCGTCAGCTATCTGGTGGACAGAAGCAACGTATCGGTATCGCCCGAGCGTTCGCCGGCAATCCATCAATGGTGATTGCGGACGAACCCGTGTCGGCGTTGGATGTGTCGGTGGCGGCGGCTGTGACTGAGCTTTTGATGGACATTCAGCGCGAACACAAAACCACGTTGCTGTTCATTAGCCATGATTTAAGCGTGGTGCGTTACTTGTCGGATCGTATCGTGGTGATGTACTTGGGAATGATTATGGAGCGCGGTAAGACCGACGAGATATTTGCACCACCCTATCATCCCTACACCGAGGCGTTGTTATCCGCGGTACCTATTGCCGATCCAGAGGTCACCAAGCGC
>JAOTYS010000255.1 GCA_029861795.1 Gammaproteobacteria bacterium
ATAGCAACGAATCGCATGATGGTCTTGAACTTTCCGACATAAGAGACTCGCACGCTGGCGCGACTGCCTAGCTCAGCCATCCACTCACGTAGCGCGGATATTACGATCTCGCGCCCGATGATAATAGCCACCACCACCGCGAATACCGCTCTATGGAACACTGCGCTCAAGATGCGCTCGTCGGTTGCGAGCAACACCAAGGCGGTGGCCACCATCAACTTGTCCGCGACCGGATCCAGAAAGGCGCCAAACGCCGATGATTGATTGAGTCGACGCGCAAGATAACCATCCAACCAATCGGTAATCCCGCCTAAGACGAACAATATGGTGACCAATACATTGCTCCAAGCAAACGGTAGGTAGTACGCCAGCACCAGTACAGGAATCAGAAAGATCCGTAGCAGAGTGAGTACGTTTGGTGTATTCAGAGGCATATCTTGCTACCTATCCGAGTGAAACGCTGAATAAATCCTTTGCGCCAAGGTCGGGCTAATACCCGGCACTCTCGCCAGATCTTCGACGCCAGCGCGAGCGACTTCCTGTAAACCACCTAAATGTGAGAGTAGCTGCTTACGACGGCGATCACCAATTCCAGCGATAGATTCAAGTCGAGAGGTGACCCGCGACTTACCACGTCGTTGCCGATGTCCGGTGATGGCAAAGCGGTGGGCCTCGTCACGGATCTGCTGAATCAAATGTAGCGCCGGCGAGTCGCTTCTCAGTAAACGGGGCCTGTTTTCTCCCGGCAGGATTAGACGCTCAGCACCCACTTTGCGTGCACGTCCCTTGGCGACACCAACAATCTGAACACCATCGACTTGTAGCTCGGCCATAACCTCCTGCGCGGCAGACACCTGCCCCTTGCCCCCATCAATGAAAAGCAGATCCGGAATCTTGCCCTCACCTTGTTTCAAACGCTTATAACGACGGGTCAACGCTTGAGCAATCGCAGCGTAATCGTCTCCCGGTGTCACCGCCTTGATATTGAACCTACGATAGTCCGACTTTACCGGACCACTTGAATTGAACACTACGCAAGACGCCACGGTGGCTTCGCCTGCAGTGTGACTAATGTCAAAACACTCGATCCGCTCCAGTGTATCGTCCAAGCCCAACTCTTGCTGCAGCGATTCCATCCTTTGATTCATGCTGGCGCGGCCAGCCAAATTCCGACGAAGCATCTCTTCGGAATTGGCAACCGCCATCTCTAACCAGCGCGCCCGGTGGCCTCGTAGCCGGCTTTTGATCTTCACGCGCCGACCACATTGCTCAGCAAAAGCGCGCTCCAACACCGCAACGTCCGCGACGTTATAATTGATCAATATCTCGGGTGGAATCGCCTTTCCCAAGTAGTACTGCGGTAGAAAAGCGTTCACTATTGTGCTTGGCGTAGCCTCCAGCGTTACTTCCGGGAAAAAACTCTTACTGCCAAGGTTTCTGCCGTCCCGAATGAAGACCACGTCGATACACGCCCCTGCGTCTTCAAGGCACAGTGCAACCACATCCGCGTCCCCGCCCTGCCCTGCGACATATTGATGTTCCTGAATGCGTTGTAATGCGCCGATGCGATCTCGATAACGCGCGGCGCCCTCATAATCAAGCTCCGCTGCGGCAGCCTCCATCTTCTGCATTAATACTTCGGACAATCGCTGACTTTTGCCCTCTAGGAACAGGGCAACCTGATTAACGTCCTCCAGGTAAGTTTCAGAATCCACTAGCCCCACGCACGGCGCCGTACAACGTTTGATCTGATACTGTAGGCAGGGTCGTGAGCGGTTGCGAAAGAAAGAGTCCTCGCACTGGCGCACCGGAAAAATCTTTTGCAATTGAGACAATGTCTGACGTACTGCGCCAGCATTGGGGAACGGTCCAAAGTAGCGACCTGGTTCAGAGCGACTGCCCCGATAAAAACTCAGACGAGGAAATGGATGATTATCTGCCAGGCGTATGAATGGATAGCTTTTGTCATCGCGCAGCACAATGTTATATCGAGGGCGGTGCTGCTTGATGAGGTTGTTTTCCAACAATAACGCTTCGCTCTCAGTGTGGGTCACTGTTAGTTGCAAGTCAGCCACACGACTCATCATTGCCTGAGTCTTGGGCGGTAGACCCGAAGAACGAAAATAGCTGGAGACCCGCTTCCTTAGATTGCGAGCCTTACCGACATACAACACGGCTCCGGATTCATCCAACATTTGATATACCCCTGGCGCGTTGGGCAACCCGGCAGGGGCAAGGCGATCTTGGGTGATGGTATTCATCGTGGCGGGGGGACTTTGCACTACCCTAACAATTTCTTGGCAGTCGCAAACACAGCTTGAAACATTTGGGTGGTCAATCGACCTGTTTGGGTGTTGTACCGGCTGCAGTGATAGCTGTCCACCAGGTGACGTTTGCCCGGCAGGGCATGAATTTCCCCATGAGCGAAGGGGTAATCGGCGAGCCGCAGCTCAAGTGCCCGGACTATTGCCCGGTGCGCCACTGTCCCCAGTGCAAGGACTACCCCACCCGCTGCAACAGCCTTAAGCTCCGCTGCAAGGTAATGGTTACAACTGCGGACCTCCGCACCAATAGGCTTGTTCTCAGGCGGCAAACACTTCACCGCGTTAGTCAATCGACAGTTCAACAACCGCAAACCATCCGTTACCGACACCGACTCGGCTGCATCCGCGAATCCGTAACGATATAGGGTCTGGTACAACAAGATCCCGGCATGATCCCCGGTAAACGGTCTGCCAGACGCATTGGCACCATGTTTCCCCGGGGCAAGCCCGACCACCAAAAGCTTAGCTTTCAAATCCCCAAAAGGCGGGACGGGAGCGCAATGGTAATAGGGATACTCTTGGTGAGTTTGCCTTAAATGGCGCACCAAACGCGTGCAGTCACTGCAATCGGATACATACCAAGCCTTGGGAATTCTGGCAGATATGGAACGCTTCGACGTTGTCATCAATCTAATATATTAAATTACATAAGCCTTACAAATATTTATTTATAAACGATATTATTCGAATTACCAAGAACTACATCACCGGAGAATCCCACCCGCGAGCGTAACTCTCTGTCTTTTGTTGGGCGGCGTGCCAGTCCAGCGGAGCGGACTCATCACTAATCCACAGGCTGTTACAATCGCCCATCTTATCGGTTCGCGACAGAGAGTCATACTGCGATGAAGATTTCGGCGTCGGAAGTCAGAGTAGGAAACCTAATTGAGTACCAAAACAAGCTCTGGCGAGTGCTAAAAAAGAATCATGTCAAACCCGGCAAAGGCGGTGCGTTTGTACAGCTCGAGATGAAGGAGCTCTCAGCGGGCACAAAATTGAATGAGCGGTTTCGTTCTGAGGATAAGATTGAGAAGGCGCACGTTGAACCGCGTAAGATGCAATATCTCTATGCCGACGGAGATCAGCTGATATTCATGGATAACGAGACTTATGAGCAGATCAGCTTATCGGCAGATGACTTTACCGAGCAGGTGAGCTATCTCCTTCCTAACACCGAAGTGCAGTTCAATTTTCATAATGAGGAGCCCATTGGGATGGAGCTACCCGCCAATGTGGTCCTGGAAGTCGTGGACACGGAAGGTGTGGTAAAGGGTCAGACCGCATCTGGCTCGGGGAAACCGGCGGAGTTAGAAACCGGTCTACGGGTCACCGTGCCCACGTTTGTGACCGTGGGAGACAAAATCAAGGTAAACACCGAAACGGGTGAATATGTGGAACGTGCCGAGTAGGAAAAAAGGTCAGTTTATCCTGCATAAATCAACGCTTGGCGCGACGATGATGCTTGTGTTTTCGCGGTGGTGACGATGGTTGGGGTTCACGCGTTACAGCCGATTGCTTCGATTTTCTCACCGGCGCGCGCGGCCGGCAACGATCGCATTTGCCACACTTTGGCGGATCCGTCTCACCGAACCAGCGCCGAATGAAAACACTGCGGCATTCGCGGGTATCAGCATAGTCGGCGATCGCGTTGAGTCGCCGCGTGTCCTCGTGTTGCGCGGTGGCAAAGCGACGCGTCAACTCCTCCAAAGCCACCATAAGGGTCTTTGTGTCAACCACAACGCTTAACTTGCGATCAGCGTCTCGCACGATTAGACCGGCCTCTTCGAGCTGATTGCAGAGCGCCCGACAAGCGGTCAATGGCACCTGCGCTGACAACGCCAAATCCTTTGCGGCGACCGCACGGTCCGCTTCTCCCCATGCCGCAAGAGCATCGCCTAAGCTCCGCAGCTGGCCGAGGTTAGCCTGTCCTTGAGCGTTGAGTCGTTTCTGAATGTCGAGATCAGCGGGATCGAAAAGTAGGATGCAATGCGCGGGTCGACCATCGCGCCCGGCCCGTCCCGCTTCTTGAACATATTGTTCGACCGATCCAGGTACCTGAAAGTGCAAGATGTAACGGATGTCCCTTTTGTCGATGCCCATGCCGAAAGCGCTGGTCGCGACCATCACCATTCGCGGACCACGTCGCGTATAGCTCTTCTGCGCGCGCGTACGCTCCGTTTTGGTCAGCTTGCCGTGGTAGCGAACCGCTGGAATACGTGCGCGGCGCAAGGCAGCGTAGACTTCGTCTACAGCCTTAGTGGTCGCACAATAAACGATCCCGGGACGTCGCTGTCGTCGTATGAGTCTTCCCGCTGCAGAAAGTTTGAGATTGCCCGGCGTATTTTGCACAGACAATCGCAAGTTATCGCGATGCGGCGGCACCGACACGGTTGCCGGCCGCACCATTTGCAAACGCTCGATAATGTCGCTTTGTACCCGGGGTGTCGCGGTTGCAGTGAGTGCCAGCACCGTTGGATTACCAAGCGCGGCGCGCTCGACACCAACGCGTAGATAAGCAGGCCGAAAATCGTGCCCCCATTCCGAAATGCAGTGTGCTTCGTCGACGCACAGAAGCGCTGGGTGTTTTTTCTTCAGCACCGCACGGAGATCTTCTGCTGCCAGAGTCTCAGGGGTGGTGAGGATCACCAACTGACCACCACGCTGAACCCTGGCCAATGCTTCACTGCGTGCGCGGCGGCCAAGCGTACTGTCTAGGCGCACCACAGGCACCGCGTGACGAGTTAGTGCCAGCTCCTGATCACGCATGAGCGCTATCAATGGGAACAACGTGATTACGGGTCGATCAGCAAGCACGGCAAGCACCTGGTAAATGAGCGACTTGCCGTAACCGGTCGGCAACACCACCAATGAGTCACGCCCTTTGAGCAGCGATCGCAGCGCCGTCACCTGTTCCGGATAAAGCGGATCGATATTGAAGTGTTTACGCGCTGCGTGGCGACAGTTGCGGATAGTCAGTCCCTCAAACGCAGGGCCTTTCTTGGCCGACCGCTTCGGCATGCACGTTTTTGTTTTCTGGACTGCCTTCTTGCCGGAAGCCGCACGCATTGAACGAACTGATCCCTTGGTGGATGTACGTTTGTCAGCGGCGGATTTCAGGCTAGCCTGCCGCTTAGTAGCTTTTTTCTTGCGCGCCACTGCCATATCAAATGGCCACTATGTGTGAATAACGCAAACTATGCTCCTAACTAAAACGCATCGTGGCTGTAGAGTCAGTCGATGCTCTGGGTAGAGCCCTTAACGATGTGTGCTAGGTGTGCTTATAGAGAAGCGAAACTTCTGGACGAGCCTTCCATCAACCGCTAGTGGTTTCCCTGTTTTGCCGCTAGCGTACTGTTTGAGATATCCGCGTTCAGGCTGAGCACCGAACACTCAGAGTCAATATTACCGCTTCGTCTGAAACTATCTGTAAGAACAAGTTCGAACTGCGATAACTTAAGCATATTCGCGAACCTGACTTCTCGCCTGATCGAGGGTAACTCCACCTGCACGATTGCGTTGTGATGAACGCCGTGTGAGGGGTTGTATTCGTTGCGTTGGATCCCTCGGTATATCAGATAACCCGTCTAGCACCTGGGCGGCAGCGTCGGCGTCGTTACAGATGAGCGTCATATCACAGCCGGCGTGTAACGCTGCGTCGACGCGACTCACCGCATTACCACGGGTGGTTGCACCTTGCATCGTCAGATCGTCACTGAATATTACACCGTTGAATGCAAGCTCGCCCCGCAATACCTGTTGCAGCCAGTATTGAGAAAAAGTTGGGATCTCCTGATCCATTTCCACATACTGTACATGCGCCGTCATCACTCCGATTAGCCCTTGTTCAATGAGCCTACGATACGGCATCAAATCACATGCCGAGACGTCCTGGTATGACCTGTGGTCGCAGGGGAGACAAACATGCGAATCGTCGCTTACCCCACCGTGGCCCGGGAAGTGTTTCCCAATGGCAGACATGCCGGCGTTAGACATCCCCTGCATGAATGCGCTTGCTAGATCACTAACGCAGTGCGGTGTACGGTGAAAAGCGCGGTCACCGATGACATCACTGCCGGTCGTTGCGACGTCCAATACCGGGGCAAAACTTATATCCACGCCGACAGCGCGTAATTCCGCCGCCATTACCCACCCCGAGGCTTCAGCCAGTCGAATACCCTCAGCGGCATCACGATCATAGAGTTCACCGATGCGGCCTGCGGGCGGCAATACCGTGAAGCCATCGCGAAACCGTTGTACCCTCCCCCCTTCCTGATCCACAGCCACCAGCAATGAAGGCGTGCGCAGGCAATGCAGCTCATCGACCAAGCGCTTCAGTTGATCCAGAGACTCATAATTACGTTCAAACAGTATTACCCCGCCGACCAGAGGATGGCTTAGCGTCTCACGTTCTTGTGTGGAGAGCTCTGCACCAACCAAATCGACCATCACTGGCCCCAACAAACCCTGAGGTCGCGACGAAGCCACCGCACTCAAAGCAAGCTACTAGCCCTTTATGTGGACGCGAGTGCCCACCGGGGTGATGTC
>JAOTYS010000256.1 GCA_029861795.1 Gammaproteobacteria bacterium
TCGATGTTGGAAAACCAATACGCCTTACAATGAAACCAAGTATCTTAAGGCGCTGAGAGACCGCGGTTCACCGTTGCTGAGCGCCAAACCTCTTGACTGAATGACTCAGGGCGTGAAGCGGACATTCGCCGCAAGGACCCTCCTATCGTTCTTGAGTCTCCAACCGTCTTGAAGCGAAAGAGTCTTGATTTGCATCAATGACGAACCCGAGGCGCTGCGAGTACAAGAAATAACAACGTACAACTTAGCCTCCCCTCCTGAGGGACACGAGAAATTTCGAGGTGGCTGAAATGCCAGGTCAAATAATCGGCTACTACACCCCGCGCAAAGAAAAACTCCTCAAAGAATTTGACCGGACCTGCGCATTAATCAAAGACTGGGTTGTTGCACGCTACGGCAAGGAATTTGCCAGCACGCTTAAGAGAGATGCCCTCCAGGAGTTTGAGACGCTGATTCCGGAGATTCCATACATTAGAGGGGCGCGGGCGTTCAACATCTTTCTCCTCGTCACCGCCCAAGAGTTAGCCGTCTATAAGGCGATGAAGAAACAAGACAAATCACCGACAGCGGCTTGGGAGCTGTGTCACCAGGCGCTTCGCTTGCGGGTGGCGAAGATTCCTGGATGGAAGCGGTGGCTGTTGCGGCGCCTGATGTTTTCGGGTCTTGCCAGGAAGATTGTGGAAAGGCGTGCCAGAAAACAACAAAAGCTCCGTTTCGGTGACTTCGAGGTCGAGTACATGGTTGGCGCGGGCGACGACTTCGATTGGGGCGTCAATTATCATCAGTGCGGCAATCACAGTTTTGCGATCAAACATGGGGGCGAGGCGTTCGCCCCCTACATCTGCATGTCGGACATCGCCTTAAGCGATGCCATGGGATGGGGCCTTATCCGCACCCAAACACTTGCCGACGGCTGTCATTACTGCGATTTCCGGTTTAAGAAAGGCGCGACAACGCAGATTTCGTCTAAAACGCCTGAAGTGCAAGAAGCGATTGAGCGGATTCGCAACAAGGAGGCCGAACACGGCGCTACGGTGGGCCGTGTGTCATGATCGACCTCATCGAGCGGCCGTTCGCACCCACCGAGCCATAAGCGGACACTCGAACACTTGTCGCTAGTCCCGGGGAGATGAGTTCTAAATGTTCGATTCGACCAATGACCGCAACTGGCCGTGGCTGTGTGAAAACTCTGTAAGATATAGCCTTCTATATCAGTGGTTTTATCCGTATGAGCAGATTTATAGAAGGCGAGAATCGCTACCAGTCCACGTTGTTCCCGGAGCGGGTAGACGACTATGTTGGTGAAGATAGTCCAGTCCGGGTAATTGATGTGTTTGTTGATCGACTGGATATCTCGGGTTTGGGATTCAAGGCGGAGGCTGCTGAGACCGGTCGTCCGGGCTACCACCCGCGCACGATGCTGAAGATTTATATCTACGGCTATTTGAATCAGGTGCATTCGTCACGGCGATTGGAGCGGGAGGCACAGAGGAACGTGGAGCTGATGTGGCTGACGGGTCGATTAGCGCCGGACTTCAAGACGATTGCGGATTTCAGGAAGGACAACGGGGAAGCGATTCGGCTGGTGTGCCGGGAGTTTGTGCTGCTGTGCCGGAAGCTGCACCTGTTGACGGAAGCGCTGGTGGCGATTGACGGCAGCAAGTTCAAGGCGGTGAACAACCGGGACAACAATTTCACGCGTGCGAAGATGAAGCGCCGGATTGCGGACGTTGAGGCCAGTATAGAGCGATATATGGGAGAACTGGACAGCAACGACGAAGCAGCGCCTAAAGAGGATACCCGGCCAGTTCGAGAGAAGATAGAAGCCTTAGAGCAGGAGATGGACCGGTTAAAAAAGCTCGAGGTCCGGATGCTGGATAATCCGGACCAACAACTGTCACTGACGGACCCGGATGCACGCTCGATGAAGAGCCGGGGAGCTGGTGTGGTGGGCTATAACGTGCAGGCGGCGGTGGATACGCGGCATCATCTCATTGTGGCTCATGAAGTGACCAACGTGGGGATCGACCGGCGGCATCTGACGCGGATGGCGAAGCAGGCCAAGGCGGTGTTGGCGCTCGAAGCTGATGAAACACTGTCGGTTATTGCGGATCAAGGTTACTACCGAGGTGAAGAGCTATTGGCCTGTGAGGAGGCCAATATCGACACCTACGTGGCGAAAGCGGATACCTCGGGTAAACGCTTGAAAGGTGAGTTTAGTCGACGTGAGTTCCGTTATGTTGCCGACGACGATGAGTATGAGTGTCCTGCGGGCGAACGACTGATCTATCGGTTTACGAGGACCGAAGCCGGCAAGCAGATTCGCCGGTACTGGTCATCGGCGTATATACGCTGCGCGATAAGATCGAAGTGCACACCCAGCGACTACCGTCGTGTCAGCCGCTGGGAGCATGAAGCGGTGGTCGAGGCTGCTGAAGCCCGTCGGTCTCAACATCCTGACATGATGCGCACGCGGCGCGCTACGGTCGAGCATCCATTCGGTACCCTGAAGGCGTGGATGGGATCGGGGCAATTCCTGACAAAGACCTTATACCACGTGAGTACTGAGATGAGTCTTCATGTCCTGGCCTACAACATGAAGCGAGTGATGAATCTCATCGGCACCCGAAACCTGATCGCGGCGATCGCATAGATTCATCCGGTCAAATCTTTTTCTTTCGATCCCCCTGCAACAGATCAATCTCAATGGGCCCCTTCAGGTCAATAGAGAGTAAGGGGCGTTTTCACACAGCCACGGCCGTTAGTATGCATCCAAGGATGGGTCCATGAGGGGCTGCATACGGCTCCCAAAGAGACGGTGGCTGGACGAGAGTTAAATGGTGCTATTGACCCCAAGCGGAAGTTTGAGGCAGGTCGCCAGAGCATCTGCTTTTAGATCTGGTAGCGAAAGTCCCCCGGCTACTACTTTATTTCCCAGCATATTGATCCTCGTCATGGTTACAAGATGCCTTGCTTGGTATTAATGCCTGGAATTCTCTATCAACGAGGTACGAAATGATGATGCAAACAATGATGCAGCAATGTTGCGGCGAAGACGGTATGCCGAACTTTGTGAAGATGAAGCAATTCATGGAGCAATGCGGGAAGAAGGAATTTGACGAAGAGCAAATCGCCATGATGAAGGAGTTTTGCGCCGGAAAAGGTATGCCGGATTTCGAGAAGATGAAGACGATGATGGAAAAATGCGGATGCCACATACCGGAATCTAAAGTCTCCCAATAACGAGAGAGATTTCTAATGCGTTTTTCTTGGTAGACCGTCTATGCCAATTAATCTGCAGCCAACAGATGTCTCTGGGGATCTAGAGAACGTCGGTTCCGTTCTGATCGTCCTATGCCCTGTCTGCCCGTGCTTCAGTCTAGCAATGCAGAAAGACTCGCCGTGGATCGAGTTCTTCAAGCACGGCATCAAGACTGGGGCCCTTGAAGACCACATCAGAGAGATCCTCAGTCCTCTAGAGGAACGAGGCGTTCGAACCGGTGTCTTCACCATGCGCCTACCCCTTCCGATGATGTGCCTTTGGACAAAAGGCCAACGCAAACGCTTGTTGAAACGAGCCAAGGATTTTGAAGCGGTGGTTGTACTGGGCTGCGATTCCGCCGCATTCACCACGCAACAAGTGCTGAAAAATACGGATTGCCAAATCATAACGGGAATGCGCACCGTGGGGATTACAAACGCGACGGTTACCCATCGGTTTCCGCTAATATTCGAACTTCAAGATAAGAGCCGAGTGCAAATCGGCCAATCAGGAGCACACAAACCATGAATAAGACAGCGAAGCAAACCGTTTACTATCCCGACAGATTGCGAAATGTGAAGAAGAACTCTCAAACCCTCGCGGCTGCACAACCTGCGGTGATGGAGACATTTGAAAAGTTCCATCAAGCGGCCGGAGCCACGGGCGCCCTCGATCGGAAGATCAAAGAATTGATGGCGCTGGCAATCAGCATCACACATGGGTGCGACGACTGCATCGCCCACCACGTTCACGATGCCATAGACGCTGGCGCCACTCGGGAAGAATTTGCCGACGCACTCGGTGTGGCAGTCCTAATGGGAGGCGGGCCTGGAATGATCTACGCGAGTCATGCCATTGACGCGGTGGATCAGTTCTTCGAACGTGCGAAGTAGAAAGCTGCCACCAACAGCAGACATTAGCTCGAGCAAGATCATGACCCCAGAACAGCGCGATCAAATCGTGTCCATCATTGCTGAGAACAACGACCTTACTCTCGCCACTCTGAGAAAAGACGGCTACCCTCAAGCCACCACCGTCAGTTACGCAAGCGACGGCCTGACCATTTACTTTGGCACAATGGGCGCATCGCAAAAAGCAAAGAACATCGCTTTTTGCGACAAGGTGTCCGTGGCCATCGACTGCCCTTACAACAAATGGGAGGAAATCCGTAGCGTCTCTTTGGGCGGTAAGGCCCATGTAGTGAAGGATGCGGACGAATTCGAGAAGGCGAGCAAACTGTTGATGAAAAAGTTCCCGCAGGCCGCCAAGTACGAATCCGAGTTTGAAGCGGAAATGGAAGATTTCGTTTTTATCCGTATCGAGCCGGAAGTGATTTCTCTTCTGGATTACAGAAAAGGCTTCGGGCACACGGAGCTCGTAGAAGTATAAACAATCGGAGACGTGCAGTCGTTAACGAACACTATGGATCGCCGGAAGGGTGTGGCTGGGGTTTTACGCCTACAATGGTCTAGGTAAAGCTGATGCTCAGTATGGTATTTCTTGGGCTTGCCGTGCGGCTGCATTTGGCCGATCTTTGTCGGTCGATCTATATCACCCAGCGGCAGCTATTGGGGTAAGAGCAGAACTATTGTAAGTATTAGGGTTCTTCCGCTGTCGACCCAGGCTGTGCGCGCTAATACCAGGTCTCCGCTGGGATTGTCGTCAACGGTTGGGGGAAGCTTACTCGTGGGTTACACGGTCGCCCCAGATTTCTTTGAGCCTTTTATCCCGCCCACAATTCCAACGATAAAAATTGTAACGTATTGGATGGGTCTTATAATAATTTTGATGATAGGCCTCGTTACCTTTGATCGGATAGAAGACCGAGGCATCCAGTATAGGCGTGACCACGTTCAGTGATGAAAATTCCTTAACTACTTTTTGCCGGGATTGCTCAGCCAATCGTTTTTCATCAGCATTCGAAACGAATATCGCGCTAAGATAACTGTGACCTTTGTCGCAGAATTGGCCTGTGGCATCAAATGGATCGATGTTAACCCAATAATGGTTCAGTAAGCCCTGGTAGTCGACAACCTCTGGGTCGTACGTGATCTCAACGGCTTCATAGTGACCGGTATGATCGCCGTTGTAAGTGGGGTCTTTTAAAGTCCCTCCCGTAAAACCGGAAACTACATCTGTTACACCTAGTAATTTTTCGAAATCCGCTTCCATGCACCAGAAACAACCGCCCGCGAAATAGGCTTTGGCCGCAGAAGCCATTTGTGTCGCTGTGATCGTTAGGCAAATTATTGTGGATGCCAATAGGGTCTTCATTGCGGATTTCTCCCAGGTTGAATGTTGCGAATAACTCCTGAGTCTCTAGCAAGCTATAGGCCGTAGGTTGTAGCAGACATTCGAATGGCAACTTTTCGAGGGCTGCAGGTGGCCGAACCCTATCTAGTAGATATCAGCTCGAACAGTTGGTTCGAACACACTACGGAATCGCCGTCCACCACTATTGTAATCCATATTGCAAAACTGGTAGACGACGGTAGTGAAGTGCACACCGGCCGCTGAAAACAGTAGTTTCTGATCGATTACAACAGCCGCTTTTGGCCGACTGGTGTCCTATGGGCGGATGCCCGATAGGACTGCAGTCGCTCCCATTGCTGTCATTAATGGGCCGGTAAGCACCACAGCGGTTGCCTACCGGCCCACACGACTCATGCCTCGGTTTGCTCAGCAATTTCCAGCGCATCGTCCACTTCGATGCCGAGATACCGCACTGTGCTCTCGAGTTTGGTATGTCCCAGCAGCAACTGCACAGCCCGCAGATTGCGGGTGCGGCGAAAGATTAAAGTCGCTTTTGTGCGCCGCAGCGAGTGGGTGCCGTAACTTTTCGGATCGAGCCCGATCAGCAATGCCCATCGCTTGACAATACGCGCATATTGCCGCGTCGATAGGTGCGGTGATCCCGCCAGCCGGCTCGGAAACAAAAACTGACCGTCCCGTAGAGCTGCGAGTAGTATCCAACTCTCTACGGAACTCCGCGTGTGTTCGCTCAGTTCGAACTGTACCGGCTTTCCGGTCTTGCGTTGAACGATCGCCGCTCGGCTCAGGGCGCGCCCGCCACGGGAAACGTCATTGACTGTGAGCGAGACCAAATCACACCCGCGCAGTTTGCTGTCTATGGCGAGATTAAATAGTGCGAGGTCGCGGATGCAGCCTTGGATTTGGAGTCGGGTCCGAATGGCCCACACCTCCTTTAGCTTGAACGGTGGTTTGGGCCCGGTGAGTTGTCCCTTATTCCAGGGAGTGTGCGACCCTGGATCTGAAATGCTGTATTGGTTCGGGTACATGTTTCGGTTCCTCCTGGTGAATAAGGAACCGATAGTTTGCGTGCAGCAAAGGTCAATGCCCGCTTACTGGCGTAACTGAGACCCCTACAGTCCAAATGGTGGGTGGGCTGGGTTCGACCCACTCCTGCCATACGCGCCTCGGCAGCCGCATAGTCCGCTACTGAGTTTAGTGCGGTCATTGCGAACGGTTGCGCTACTCGTTTATCAAGCAAAACCTTCGCTCGTTACCCTCCGATTCAATAAACGGTCGCACATTTTCTATTAGCGTAATCTGTTGAAGCAACGCAACTTGAGGAAAGG
>JAOTYS010000257.1 GCA_029861795.1 Gammaproteobacteria bacterium
GCACTGACGAAGCGGATCCCGGCGTGGCGCCAATCGACCGGCCGGTCGTCGCTTCGGGTGAGCTTGACCCTCCAAGCCCGCATGCCCAGTGTTTGTCCGCCATGCACCCAGAACCATCCGAAGAACACAAAGCACACGGAAACTAGGTAAAGCTGAATGAGCAGCCGAAGCAATGGTTGGGTCTGGGTCTGCTCGGGGATAAGAGGTAGCGGTAGACCCGCGAGCACTACAACCGCGGCCAGTAGCAGGGCGTCATACAACATTGCCCCGAGTCGCTGCGATAGCCGGGGTGGCGGGGTGATATCTCCACCCATGGTTGTGTCGACTTGATTCGGTGCCATTTCTACCCTTGTTTGAGCAACGAGTATTGTGTCATCGGGGGCCAGTCGGGCCGAACTTGTGCACAGTTAGGAAAAAATGTTTAAGCGCGAGTGTGTAACTGCCTCATGCCCTTTGTGTTTTTCACAAATCGATTATAAATTATTGATATATAAGGGAAATCAAAATTGCACAAAAAGTGTTCAATCTAATGTGTGCTGAGCAGTGGCAACATGTGCAGCAGCCAATCTGACAGTTGTGCACAGAGTTATCCACATAGTCTGTGGAAAATTCAAGTAAAAATTTTTCGACCTTTGCGTGACCGCTTGAAGAGCTCAATGTCATGGCGAGTCCTGTTTGAAACTCGGTCTGAGAGCGTGCTGCGTACCAGTGATAAGCAGTAGCTAAGCCCGATAATTTGGGCATGTTCTAGGCTAATCCAAACTTTCAAGGTACTCGGATAAGACTCGCTGCAGAACTGGCTTAAGTGTTTCCGCCTTGTCTGGCCTATATGGAAAACCATCAACCTCATCCATATAGCTCGACTGGGCGATTTCCATCTGCACCGCGTGAATTTGCGCGCTTGGTCGCCCATAGTACCGAGTGATGTAGCCGCCAACAAAACGGCCGTTGACGGCATAGGAGAACTTACTGGAGTAAATGACCTCAGCGATCCTATCCTCAACCGTGGCGGCACAGCTTTGCCCGTATGCCGTGCCCAGGTTTAAATCTGGAAGCCGCCCATCAAACAAATTCGGGACCTGGGACGCTATAGAATGGGCATCGTAGAGCAGTGCATGGCCAAATTCCTGCTGGATACGGTCTAGTTCCATTGCAAGTTTTTCATGATAGGGACGCCAGTAACGTTCGCGACGATCGTCGATTTCAACCTCACCTAGGGGCTCCGGGTCTTGGTAAAGCGCATCGCCGTTGAACAGGGTCTTCGGACACAGCTCGGTGGTGGCCTGCCCGGGATAAAGCGCCTGATTATCGGGTGGTCGATTAAGATCCACCACATAACGGCTGTAGTGTGCCTTTAGCACGGAGGCGCCCAAACTCAGTGCGAAGTCATATAAACGCGGTATGTGCCAATCGGTGTCCGGCAGTTTTTTGGCGCTCGGCGTAAATCGTCTAAAGAGATCGTCCGGCAGCTCGGTCCCAGAATGCGGCATGCTCACCAACAACGGCGTAGTGCCGCGATGAAATTCATAGAGGACCATTACGGACTCTTCCGCAGTTCACTCGGATAGGTCTGCCAAAGCTCGTCGAAAGTTCGCATTGATGTGCTCTTCGTTAATATGTCGGCCGTCTTTGACTACCAGCCTTCCGCCCGTGTAGACGTCGCGCACCAGGTTTTCGTTGCCGGAGAAGATCCAACTGTCTAGCAATGCGTCTTTATGGCGACCGTACAATATGGGGTGATCGTTTTCGACCACGATCATATCGGCGCGGTAACCGGTCTCGATGCGGCCTATCTTGCGTCCGCAGGCCTGCGCACCGCCGGCAACTGCGAGGTCAAACAGTCGACGACCAGAGCTTTGGCCGGTGTCTGCGCTGAGCAGATTGCGACGCGTGTGTTTGAGGCGCTGTCCATACTCGAGCCAACGCAGTTCTTCCACCGGGCTGACAGAGATCTGGCTATCCGAGCCGACCCCGATGCGCCCGTCTTTGGCGACATACTGTGTCAGGTTGAATAGACCATCACCGAGGTTCGCCTCGGTGGTGGGACATAAGCCGACCACGGCACCACTATCGGCCACAGTCTTGGTTTCTCGCTCTGTCATGTGGGTGGCGTGGACCAGGCACCAACGGTCATCGATATCCAAGTTCTGATACAGCCACTCCACAGGTCGCTGTCCGCACCACGCCAGACAGTCTTCAATTTCCTTAATCTGTTCAGCAATATGAATGTGTATCGGGCCCGTGCTGCGAGCATTGAACTCTTCGAACACCTTATGGACTACTTCTTTGCTGATCGCCCGTAACGAATGGGGCGCGATTCCTGTTGCAACATTAGGATCGTCCGCACAGGCCTCAATCAGCTTGTGTACGATGGCGAGGAAGCGCTCAGCGTCATTGATAAAGCGGCACTGGCCCTCGGTAGGTTGTTGCGCTCCAAATCCGCCGTAACAGTACAACACCGGCAGATTGGTGATACCGATACCTACCTCACGCGCGGCCGCCAGGGTGTGTAGCGACATCTCCGCCACATTGTCGTAAGGCCGGCCATAGGGATCGTGGTGCAGATATTGAAATTCTGCGACACTGGTATATCCAGCTTTCAACATCTCCAAGTAAAGTTGAGTCGCGATAGCCTGTAGGTGATGGGGCTGAATTCGACTTACGTAGTGATACATCACCTCACGCCAGCTCCAGAAGTTGTCGTTACTGTCGCCTGAACGTTCCGCCAATCCCGCCATGGCGCGTTGGTGTGCATGGGAGTGCAGATTTGGCACCCCGGGCAATAAACACCCGGGGACATGTTCGCCCTCGCTTTCAGCACCCGCCCGCACCTCAGAGATATTGCCATCATTATCGATTGTTACCATCACACTATCCGTCCAGCCTTGTGGTAACAACGCACAATCTACAATGAAAGTATTTTCCATGTTGCTATGCTGTCTTTAGATAAGATCCTCGCAGGGAAACAAAAAGAGACTCACCGGTCACTCTTGATTTGCGGTGCCGTTGGGATAGTCAATTCTGTCGGGTCTGGGAAAGTCTGTGTGCACACAATAACTCGCGAGTATACTTGTACAAGTGCAACTGAAATATACATTTGCAGTCGTGCGCGAAACAGAACCACCAACTGACCTTGTCCCTTTGTTGCTCATGCCATGACTTGGGACACCTTATGGTTTAATGCCACATTGGCCACCATGGGGTCGAACGGCAAGGCCTACGGCATTGTGGAATCGGGTGCTGTGGCGGTCGAGGAAGATCGTATCGCTTGGGTTGGGAAGAGTCGTGATCTGCCGTCAGATGCTGTGCGGACAAGTAGAACGGCGGTCGACTGTGAAGGACAGCTGGTCACACCCGGTCTCATCGATTGTCACACTCATTTGGTTTACGCGGGAGATCGAGCCGGGGAATTTGAAATGCGGCTCAATGGCGCCAGTTACGAAGAGATTGCGCGAGCAGGCGGCGGTATTACCTCAACGGTTAAGGCAACGCGACAGGCGAGCGACGATGACTTGTATCGGCAGTCGCTACCCCGGCTACGGCGGTTGATGGTCGATGGCGTTACCACAGTCGAAATCAAATCGGGCTATGGACTAGACAAAGCAACGGAGCTCAAGATGTTACGAGTCGCCCGACTTCTTTCCGAAACTGAGGCGGTTACTGTGCGTAGCACGTTCTTGGGTGCCCACGCGCTACCTCCCGAATATGCTGGACGCAGCGACGATTATATTGACAACGTGTGTAATGAAATGTTGCCAGCGGTTGCCGACGCTACGCTCGCCGACGCGGTGGATGCATTTTGCGAGAACATCGGGTTCACTCCTCAGCAAGTAGAGCGGGTTTTTCGAGCAGCTACGAAAGCTCAGCTGCCGATAAAGCTGCATGCCGAACAACTTAGTAATTTACGCGGTGCGGCCTTGGCCGCGCGTTATGGTGCGTTGTCTGTGGATCATCTGGAGTATCTAGACGACACCGACGTTGCGGTATTGGCGGACAGTGCCACCGCCGCAGTGCTATTGCCGGGGGCGTTCTATTGCTTGCGTGAAACCCAGTTGCCGCCCATCGAGGCACTACGTCGGCACGGTGTGCCGATCGCTATTGCGACAGACTGCAACCCAGGGAGCTCGCCGATCACCTCGCTGTTGTTGATTCTCAATATGGCCTGCACTTTGTTCCGTCTTACGCCTGAAGAGGCCTTAGCCGGCGTCACGCGCAATGCCGCAAACGCGCTTGGTATGGCCGACCGTGTCGGTACCATCGAGTCGGGTAAGCGCGCCGACCTAGTGCTGTGGAGGGTTCAACAACCGGCATCTCTGAGTTATCAAGTCGGCGATAGTCTATGCGTTAAGCGCATGTACGGAGGGCGATCAAGTTAGATGTCGGTTCGTGTTATGTCTCAGGGTCCAAGGCTCAGCCAACTTGATAAATTGACGACATAGCAGCGGGTCAGGCCTCAAAGCGTTTACCGACGAAATAGTCACCACTCTCCGACGTTTGGCATAGATGCCCACGGCTCCTGGGGCGGTAGATGTGCGCCATGTTGTAACAATTCGATGGAAACATTGTCCGGGGAACGCACAAAGGCCATATGCCCGTCGCGCGGGGGCCGATTGATTGTGACGCCAGCATCCATCAGGTGCTGGCAAGTTTCGTATATATTCTCTACGGAATAGGCAAGATGACCGAAATTTCGCCCGCCCTCTAGTTCCTCTGAATCCCAGTTATAAGTCAGTTCGACCTGGGCATCTTCGTTACCCGGTGCAGCGAGCATCACTAACGTAAATCTCCCTTCAGGATAATCGTGCTTAGTGACTTCTTTGAGACCCAACTTGTTGCAGTAGAAGTCAAGGGACTCGTCAAGGTTAGAGATTCGGACCATTGTGTGAAGATACTTCATTGAGCACCTCTCATTTCTGTTTTATGTTGAGACCATACGGAAATCGTGGCCAACGAGTCGGTGGGATATTCTACGTAAACCCCAATCCGACGAGTGAGCGAGCATACGCCCAGCTACCGCAATTGTTGCCGCGCCTTCGGGTTTCGATGGGCCGGCGAAACCGAGTCCGTCCGCGTCCTCATGCTTGATTTAAGACAGTCGGACTGTAAATAGCATTCGCGGTGGTCTGATTGACGCGCGTGATCGTCGGCCAGAACTCGAATTTTACACCGATCTACATCGCCGCGACCGCCCACTGCGTCTTTAAGCAGCTTCTCTAGCTCGACCACACTGTCGGAGAATTCGCCTGTGTCGAAATAACCGCCTTCCAATTCAACAATGCCGTTAAAACATATAGCCAACACGTATGGTTGCTGCGGTATCGCTGTCGTCAAAATCCCCGCTGTCCACCCTGGCGTTGCTGCCACCTACAGCGACATAAAAACCATCATCTCCAATGGTGCCCGCTATCACGGTTGGGGTTGCCAGATCTAAAGTGGCAATGGCAACTAGTAAAATAATCCTTTTAAGAAAACGTTTCATAGATTCTCCCAGGATAAGGGGGTATATTTTACGTTTCTAGTTTGTGCTGACCTTTCGGTCGCGTGCGAGACTATCAAGTACACAAAAAAAAGTTATCCAAGCTTAACCTGGAACGTTTCATCGAAGTTATAGTTATCATTTGGGGGCAAACTTTTTGTCGAGGTTTTTATGAAGGACGGACCGTTACCCGGAAGCGAATACCATGCAGAGGAAGAACTGCGGAAATAACTTACCGACAATTCGTGACGACAAATGACTTATTCTTACACGACTCGAGTATGTGTGCCGATCTTGAGCCGCTGATGACCATGAGGTAATCCCAGATGACAGTATCAAGCGCACAAAAGCAAGATCGCCCTACGGAGTTGCTACCATCGACCCATCCTTTGGATCCGCTCACCGCCGACGAGATTCGAACAGCGGTGGCCATGCTGCGTGACAGCGGCGTCGCCCACGACAAAACTCGTTTTATTACAGTTACCCTGGAAGAGCCGACCAAAGACGCCTTGCTCGTGTGGACACCCGGCAACGTGCTCGACCGCCAGGCGTTCACTGTACTGCTCGACAACAACAGTGGCAAAACCATTGAGGCGTTGGTGTCGTTGACCCAACAAAAGGTACTGAGTCACGAACACATCCCTGATGTTCAGCCGGCGATCGTGTTGGACGAGTTCTTCGAGTGCGAAGAGGCGCTCAAGCAAGATAAAGACTTTCAGGAGGCGTTGCGTAAGCGTGGCATTACCGATTTTGAGTTGTTGATGATCGATCCGTGGTCGGCAGGCGACTATGGCGATGAGCGCGAACGGCGCTACCGTTTGGCGCGCACTCTGACTTGGACCCGGAAGGAGGCTGGGGACAACGGCTACGCACATCCTGTATTGGGTCTCATGGCTTGGATTGATCTCAACACTATGAAGGTGATCCACCTAGAGGATACCGGTGTGGTACCACTGCCAGAACAGTCCGGCAACTACGCGGCACGCTACTTCGAAGGCAAGTTTCGCGAGGGACCTAAGCCACTGGAGATCGTTCAACCCGAAGGCCCAAGTTTTACCGTTGATGGTTACAGTGTTGAATGGTTGGGATGGTCGTTTCGCATCGGATTTACCGCTCGGGAAGGTTTAGTGTTACATCGGATTGGTTATACCGATCCGGCGCAAGACAACCGTCTGCGATCCGTCATCCACCGCGCTTCAGTCTCGGAGATGGTTGTGCCTTATGGAGATCCGGACATTAGCTACGCACGCCGCAACGCCTTCGATGTAGGCGAGTACGGTATAGGCTTATTCGCCAATTCCCTAGAGCTTGGCTGCGATTGCCTGGGTCTGATCCGTTATTTTGATGCGTACATGGCAACCGGC
>JAOTYS010000020.1 GCA_029861795.1 Gammaproteobacteria bacterium
GCATAGCCGCTTTGCGAGCAATATCACAACGTGGTTTTGTTGTAGTGGTTAATTGACGCCCCAGGTTACTTGTTTCGCTGCAAAAACTTCGCAGCAGCAGCTACCCTGGTGCGTGCCTCGACACAGGCCTGTCGCACCTGATCAGGCGCGGTACCGCCAAAATGATCACGAGAACTTACTGAGCCCTCTAGGGTTAACACCTGGTAGACATCCTTCTCGATGGCACCGGAAAACCGCTGCAGCTCAGCCAATGAAATTTCGCTCAAATCACACCCCACCTGCAGAGCGTGTTGCACAACTTTGCCCACGATTTCATGGGCATCGCGAAACGGCGTTCCTTTGCGCACCAAATACTCGGCCAAATCCGTGGCGGTGGCGTAGCCGCTCGCCGCCGCCTGGCGCATCGCATCTGCGTTGACAGACAGATGTGGGATCATCGCGCCGAACACCCCCAGACATGCCTCTATGGTGGCGACGGAATCGAACATCGGCTCCTTGTCTTCTTGGTTATCCCTGTTATACGCCAGGGGCTGCGCCTTCATCACCATCAATAGCGTATTCAGATTGCCTGTCACACGCCCAACCTTGCCGCGAATGAGCTCGGCAACGTCCGGGTTTTTCTTCTGCGGCATAATGCTAGAACCGGTGCAAAATGCGTCGCTCAGCTGCACGAAGCGAAACCGGTCTGAGGTCCATAACACGAGCTCCTCCGCCATCCTCGAAAGATGGATCATGAGGAGTGCGGCGTGCCCAGCGAACTCAATCAGGAAGTCTCGGTCCGATACCGCGTCCAGAGAATTAGCCATCGGCCCATCACAACCCAGTTCTTTGGCGGTGAACTCGCGATCAATATCAAAGCTGGTGCCAGCGAGGGCGGCGGCACCCAGTGGCGACCGATTGACCCGCGCACGGCATTCACCCAGGCGCTGAGAATCCCGATCAAACATCTCGAACCACGCCATGATATGGTGACCGAAGGTAATAGGCTGGGCCACCTGCAGGTGGGTAAATCCGGGCATGATGGTATCCGCCTCACGCTCGGCCAACTCGATCAGGTCGCGTTGCAGGACGATTAGTTGACCTAAGATTCGGTCGATCGCAGCGCGAAGATACAAGCGCATATCAGTGGCGACCTGGTCGTTGCGCGAGCGAGCCGTATGAAGTTTTTTTCCGGCCTCGCCGATGTACTCAGTCAATCGAGCCTCGATGTTCATGTGGACATCCTCAAGCTCATCTGACCAAGGGAACACGCCGCTGCCAATTTCCTCGGCAATACGCTGCAGCCCAGAGATGATTCGATCCGCCTCGTCGGCAGACAGGATCTTCACCTTGCACAGCATCTTGGCGTGAACAATGGAGCCTGCGATATCAAATGGATATAATTCTCGATCAAACTGGACGGAGGCGGTGAATTTCTCCACAGCAGGGTCAGTGACTTGGGAGTATCGTCCCCCCCAAAGTTTTGTATTTGTCATGAAACTGGCCTAGTATTTGGCGTAAAAATAAGTATAACGTCCTTAGGTTGCAAATCTGGACTCGGGACGGGACAGAAAATGCGCTGCAAACCGTTCGTCTGATTGCCCGTTCCGCCCATCGGAGCTCAATTGCTGACACAAATCTACTGATTTAACATAGACGGTAGTGTTCCCTAACTGTTTTGGCTAAGGAATACGCCTGATTCGGACACCTTCCTCAGACACCCCCACCTATGTAGCCGAATCAGGACTCTAACCCCCCGCAAGGGGGGTTTTTTTTGGGGCTTAGCTCTGATGCTTCTCGCTACGCATCGCCTCTAACCCCCTGATAAGTATGTCCATCCCCATCGGCTATCGCCAAGTGCCAACGGGCGTACTATTATTGTCAACCCCTTATCAGTGAGCTCCCTTTGCAAGCACACACCCGATAATGACCTCGGAGCAACGCGAGCCCCGCAGTTTTCTGCCAAATTTCGGCAGCGCTGTTGTCGCATTTCGCATCTTGCTGATGGCCGAATGCATCGCCATCATAATCACCTTAACTCGTAACAGCGAGTTCAACGATGCCGCGTGGCAAGACCTCCTGCAGGTTTCTTCAATCGCTCAACTTATCGCCATTGGAAGCATCATCATATTGAAGCTGATCGGCAGGCCATTGCAGCGGTTACCAATTACGCCCGGAGTGTTGATCGCCTTCGTCGTTCTATTGCTGGTAGCGGCAATCGTCACCGAAGCCTACATCTATGCCTTGTATAAACTAGAGATTTCTGCCGCACGCTGGCCTGATTGGCATGACTCATTGCTAATCAGGGTCCTGGTGATAACTGCGGTGGTCGGTGCATTGGGACTGCGGTATTCAATCGTGTACCGCAGCGCGCAGATCGAGAAGGAGTCAAAACACTCGGAAAGACTACAAGCGCTACAGTCTAGAATCCGACCACATTTCCTCTTCAATAGCATGAACAGTGTTGCCACCTTGATATCCATAGATCCGGAGCTGGCGGAAAAGGCGCTACAAGACCTTGCAGACGTGTTTCGGACCTTGCTTGCAGATGCCCGCACCATGGTGCCAGTAAGCGCAGAGGGTGCGCTAGCGCGCCAATATCTGAACATCGAAAAGCTACGGCTGGGCGATCGGCTCAACGTAAGATGGACCGCATCAAACGTCCCACGTAGTGCCCAGCTACCCTCGCTGACGCTACAACCTTTGCTCGAGAATGCGGTCTACCACGGTATCGAGCCGAGCTTCAGCGGCGGCACTATCAACGTAAGATTCTGGTGCGAGGACGATTATCTCAACATCGTGATCAGCAATCCGTTACCTGAAGTCACTAATCAAGCGCAAAACCGAAAAGGAAATAAGATTGCCTTGGAAAATGTCAGCGAACGACTCTACAGACACTACGGCGGCCGTGCCAGCCTTAATAACTACGAACAAGCTGACAGTTACCATGTCAGGGTCCGTGTCCCCATCGTAAAAGGACGCCAAGGCTGATGAGCGAACACTCCCTGAGCTGGCCATGGGGAACCGACGCGCGCCTCCGAAATCGAGCGGCGTCGCAACCTGCAGGTACTAATAACGTGGACCTACTGCCCAATTTTTGTGGCGGTGAGATGGTCATCAACGTCGTAGTGTTGGCGCAGTTCCTTGCGGTCGCTGCCACGGTTATATCACGGCCGGTTTTAACTAACGTCTTTCAAGACTTGCTCATTACCTCACTGTTCGTTCAGTGGGTCGCGCTCACCAGCGTGGCGGTGTTGTGCCTGCTGCGACGGATGTTAAATCGATTGCCCCCTGGCCGTGTCGTGATAATGATGTATCTAGTGCTACTGTGCGTTACCTGGGGCGTCAGCGAGGCAGCGTTGTGGCTCATGTGGGGCGTCGGGTTTATTACATCACCTCGCCCCGACTGGTACAGTTACTTTCACATCCAGAACCTCACCGTCAGCGCAATAGTCAATGCATTGGCTCTGCGCTATTTCCTGGCGCGCCACGAGCTGCGGCTCAAAACGCTATCGGAGGCACGCGCCCGTGTGGACATTTTGAAGAGCCGAATCAGACCCCATTTCCTTTTCAACAGCATGAATATAATCGCTAGTCTCACCCATGCTGCTCCGGCTAGAGCTGAAGCAGCCATCGAAGATCTGGCCGATCTATTCCGCCTCATGTTGGACGAGAGCAAAGATCTGGTGAATGTGCAAAAAGAAGTAGTGGTGGCACGCAAATACCTCAAAATCGAGCAGCTTCGGCTGGAGGACAGACTAAGGGTCGATTGGGATGTCGAAACGATACCAACTGCTACCAAGACCCCAGCGTTAATCCTGCAATTGATTCTGGAACATGTTATCCAGCATAGTATTGAATCCCTTACTGAGGGGGGTACCATTAATATAGGTCTGAAGACAGTGAACCACTCACTTCAGCTTAGCGTGTCCAGCCCTGCGCCAGACTCTTCTGAGATGACCCAGGAGTTACAATCCAGTGCGACCCTTGAGTACATTCAACTCAAACTCCGAGAGCACTACGGAGATGCCGCAACAATTGATTTCGGGATAGACCAAGATCGGCAATTTTTGGTTAAGATAGCGCACCCAATATCCGGAGAAATCGAGTGAAAGTCCTGATTGTTGATGACGAGAAACTGGCGCGGACTCGATTACGAGAGTTGATCTCCAAGATTGGAGACTACACAGTGGTGGGCGAGGCGCAAAACGGTAGCGATGCTATCGAACAAACCATGTCGCTGAACCCTAATGTCATTTTGATGGATATCAGAATGCCAGTGATGGATGGGCTGGAAGCGGCAATGCACCTTACTTCGATGGAATCCCCACCAAGCGTGATCTTTACCACTGCATACGATCAGCATGCACTGGAGGCTTTTGAGGCCAATGCTATTGACTATTTGCTGAAGCCCATCCGTAAGGATCGCCTACAGACCGCATTGCAGAAGGCTAGACAATTCACTCAGAATCAACTGCACAAGATCAGCCGCTCCAACGAAGAGGCCACCGCACGCAGCCATCTCAGCGTCCACATGCGCGGCCAAATCAACTTGATCCCGGTTCAAGACATTATCTATTTCATGGCTGACAGCAAGTATGTCACTGTGCGCACCGCTACAGAGCAACACTTGATTGAAGATGCCTTAATCAGTCTGGAAGAAGAATTCGGTGATCGTTTTCTGCGCATCCATCGCAACGCTCTGGTGGCAACGGCCTACATTCGTGGAATAGAAAAACAACCATCCGGTCGCTGGCGAGTGATCCTCAATGGCATTGATGACAAGCTTGATGTGAGCCGACGCCATACGCCCGCAGTACGACGCTGGACCCGACGTTAGCCTGCACTCAGCCAGCGCGACCACGTGTGTCGGCAGCAGTGCCATGCACATATATATCTCCTATATCTGCCCCGCAGTGACAAGCCACGTCGATCCGATCAACACCGGCGCGAACAAGCCAGCGTTGAGACCTGGTGACGTCTGTAACCACGCGCTTCCCGCTACGGCAGCAGCCACACGGATGACCATTGTCACCGCCCAACGAACTATCGCATGGCGATGTCTGTAGTTCGAATTGGCACACGTAAGAGTCGCTTGGCGCTATGGCAAGCGAACCACGTGCGGCGTTTATTACAACGTGCACACCCGGGCCTCAAGGTAGAATTGGTGGAAATGATCACCGAGGGAGATCGATTCCTCGGGGCACCGCTCGCCACCGTCGGAGGTAAGGGGTTGTTCCTTAAGGAACTCGAGGAGGGGTTACTGAACAGCAATATCGACTTGGCGGTGCACTCCATGAAGGATGTCACCGTCGAGTTACCAGCGGGGCTTCTTGTCATAGCCATCTGTGAGCGGGCGAGTCCCTTTGATGCCCTGGTTTGCGCTGAGTACCAGTCCTTTGACGAGCTACCCGAGGCGGCCACGGTGGGGACCACCAGCCTACGACGTCAGTGCCAGCTGCGCAGTGCGTATCCCAGTCTGCGGATCGAAAGTGTCAGGGGCAATGTCGATACTCGTCTGCAAAAGCTGGACGAGAAAAGGTTCGATGCAATGATCCTGGGGGTCGCAGGCCTGGAGCGCTTAGGGCTAGGTGCTCGTATTCGTTCGGTTGTCCATCCTGACATTTGTGTTCCCGCAGCCGGGCAGGGAGCAATCGGCATAGAGTGCCGCCAAGACGATACCTTCACGCACCAGCTTGTTTTGCCTCTGAACCATCCGCCGAGTCACATTTGTGTGTCCACTGAGCGCGCGGCCAACGCAGCTTTGGGGGGCGGGTGCCAGGCGCCGATCGGCATCTATGCAGAACTGGATAACGATATTGTTATAGTGCAAGGTATGGTAGGTCGGCTCGACGGGCGCGAGATCATCCGCCGAACCGTGCAAGGCCCGGCTGTGGACGCAGAGGCAATTGGCGCCCTGTTGGCAGATCGATTGCTGAGCGCTGGCGCTCGCCAGATTCTGCAGGAAATCTATACTGATGTCTGAACTTGCCGGGGTCAGCGTTGTGGTCACACGGCCACAACAACACGCAGACCCCCTTGTATCTTTGATCGAAACACGGGGCGGAAAAGTCATCCGTTTTCCAACCATAGAGATTGGTGCACCAGAAAATCCATCGGCACTCAATGCGTTGATAGCTCGACTCGATGATTTCGATATCGCGATATTTATCAGTCGAATCGCTGTTGACCGGGCAATTGCAATGATCGGTACAGTTCGAAAATGGCCGGAGCATATCCTTGTCGCAGCCATTGGGCCCGCCACTACCGACGCGCTACGAGCACGGGGGTTGACAGCAAACGTGGTGCCAACTTCAGGTATCGACAGCGAGGCGCTACTGGCCCTGCCCGCAATGCGTCGGGTGGCTGGCCGCCGGATCGTCATTTTCCGTGGTGTTGGCGGACGCGCGCTGCTGGGGCGGGTACTCGAGCGGCGGGGGGCGTTGGTGGAATACGGCGAATGTTATCGTCGCGTAAAACCCAACGTCAGCACGACAGGCTGGTTACGACCCTGGCCACAGGCTGATATAGTCACGATCACTAGCGCGGAGGGGTTGTGCAATCTCATTGAGGTGACCCAACCAGCGGATCGAAGCGAGCTGTTCAGACTTCCGCTGGTTGTGGCAAGTGAGCGTATCGCCGAAACTGCCCAGCACCGCGGCTGGCAGGGAGAAATCTTGATCGCACAAGGCGCGAACGACGAAGCGCTAGTCGCCGCGGTACAGTACTGGCACTGCGTCCGAACCGGAGATTAAGCAGTTGGGGGTATGGTAAAGTCGGCGATCAATGCAGAATCTGGGAGCGCCTCGTGACAATTCAACACTTCGGAACGTAACTATGAACACAGGCGATAACAAGGCTGATGCCTCAAAGGCCGAGGCGGAACCTGTGAGCGGCGTCTCCACCAATGACATCAAGGCCGACGCGGTTAGCGAGAGCGGCGATCGCCAACACCCAGGCACTGCTGCTCCTACTGAAGATAAAGTTACATGGGCAGAGCCTGCGCGTACGCGAGGCGGCAGAGTGTTCGCAGCGATCGCGTTGCTAGTGGCACTAGCCTCGCTGGGTGTAAGCGGCTACCTGTGGTACCAAAGCCAAGTGATAGACAAACTGACAGACGCGAGCGTATCGAACACTGTGGTAAATCTAGAGGGGCAGCTGAAAGACATCAAAGAAGCGCAATCGGGCGCGGTGCAACAACACTCCCAGCGAAGCGCCGATCTTGAGACGGCTGTACAAGGAATTAAGACAGATTTGTCGACCATGCAGCTACAGCAGGCAGACTTGTCGGACTCCGTTGCCAAAGTGTATGCAGAGCTAGATCGCAACATCGACACTTGGGCGATTGAAGAGGTTGAACAGCTATTGCTGTTGGCAAACCACCGTCTTCGACTCGCCGGGGATCGCGATACTGCATTGGCCGCATTAGAAATCGCCGACCAACGTCTGCAAGACCTGGGCGATCCTGCCTTTGTGGAGACACGCGCCCTGATCGCCGATGATATTGCTAAGTTGCAAACTATAAAACCCGTGGACATCACTGGCCTTGCGTTGCGCCTGTCTAGTGCAGCCAAAGTGGTGGATCGTCTGCCGCTTAAAACTGAACCACGACTCCAGGCATCCGAAGCAAACGCCCAGGCCAGCGACACCAAGAGTAGCAATGTATTGGCCAACACGGGGCGCGATATGTGGCAAAGTCTCAGCACTTTGGTGCGGATACAAAACACCAGCGAGCCGCGGCAGCCGTTGCTGGCACCAGAACAGCGTTATTACCTACAGGAGAATCTGCGCCTGCAGTTACTGGGGGCGGAGTTGGCACTGCTGCGAGACGCACCACAGAGCTACCGTGACCTGCTGGGTCAGGCAGTAGCGTGGACCGATGAATACTTCAACAACGAAGACGAAGTAGTAGTTCAATTTAAAAACGATTTGAGCAGCATGCTACAGGCAAACTTGGAGCCGAACCTGCCCGATATTTCAACGTCAGTGGCGGCGCTACGCGCCGTGAAGGAGACCAAGACGACCCGATGAAGATTCTCGTAGTATGCTTCATTGTCCTGTTAGCGACGGTGGGTTTGGCCTTGTTCGCGATCGAGGATCCGGGTTACGTGCTCATAGCGCGTGCGCCCTGGACCGTCGAGATGCCGGTTACAGTTTTTGCCGCCATTGTCTTTCTCGCGGTAGTGATCAGTTTTTTCCTGCTCAGAATTTTAGTCGGGTTGTGGCGCACACCCCATGCAATCGGTGTGTGGAGACAACAGAGATCGCTGGAGAAGAGACAGCAGTCACTGGTGCGCGGCTATGCACACATGCTCGAGGGGGACTGGATCAAGGCAGAAAAAGACTTAGTGACGAGAATCGACGACAGTCAGACGCCGCTATTGGGTTATGTCGGAGCGGCCTACTCAGCGCAACAGCAAGGCGATATCGAGAAGCGTGACACCTACCTTGCGCAAGCCCATGATGCGGATCCCAAGCGCAATCTTGCTATTGGCCTAATTCAGGCGCGAATGCAATATCAGGATGGTCAGCTGAAAGAGGCGTTGGCTAATCTCAGGGAGTTGCGCATCAAGGCACCGAAGAACGATCGTGTGTTAGCACTGACCGCCGACGTGTTACGGGCCTCAAAAAAGTGGAGTGAGTCGGTTGACCTGTTGCCCGCGTTGCGCAAAAACCAGGCCTTTGCCGAGGCAGAACTTGAGAGCAGAACTCTAGAGGCCTACGGAGGCCTACTCGAGGCTACGGAAACCGGCGCAGATCCAACGACCCTAAGAAACACCTGGAACAAACTGCCAGCGAAACTAAAGCGCAATCCGAAATTGCTCAGCGCTTACGTGAAGCAACTTATTAACTTGGGGAAGATGGAGCAGGCCGAGTCAATGCTACGCGCCGCCATAAACAAACAGTGGGACGCTGATCTGGTTGCGCTATATGGCTCGGTGAAGACTAGGGACTTACAAAGCCAATTCAACGCTGCCGAGCAATGGACCACCGACCATCCTGCCGATCCCAGCTTGATGCTCAGCCTAGGTCTACTCGCAATGGAGAATAAACTGTGGGGCAAAGCACGCAGCTATCTGGAGACATGTATAGCCAACAACGGTCCGGAAGAAGCGCACAGAGTGCTGGGGAGTCTGCTGGAAAATCTGGGCGAAAAAGACCAGGCTTTGCAGTGTTACCGCCAAGGTCTGGAGAAGAGTACCTCTACAAGTTTACCTGCTCTTCCTGAGCCAGAAACAGCAAGCGAACCGACGCCAAAAGAAGCAGCGACTGCGTAGCCATTCGGTGAGCCTCACCCCTTCAGAGCCAGCTCATCTGGGTTGCGCATCACTTGAGAACTCAAACGAGTCGTAAAACAAACGATCGGCTCTCAATCCGTGGGAGGCAAATGCACTCTTACCTGCCTCGATCATAGGAGGCGGGCCGCTAGCGTACACCTCGTACTCGTCGAGGCACGGGTAAGCGTCGATTAGAGCCTGATGGACCCAGCCCACTGCCCCCGACCACCAGTCATCCGGTTGCGGCTCGGACAGTACTGGGGTGTAGCTCAGTCCAGGATGTCGTGCACACCACCCATCAATCATCGTATCCAAGTAAAGATCTCGCTTTGCCCTTACTCCCCAAAACAAGTGAATGGGTCGTTTAATACCTTTAACAAAAGCGTCTTCCAGTATCGATTTGACCGGAGCGATCCCAGTTCCGCCAGCCATCATCAAGATCGGTTGCTGTGATTCCTCGCGCAGGAAGAAGGTCCCCAAGGGCCCCTGCAAGCGGAGTATGTCCCGCTCTTTCATTGCACTGAAAACATGGTTGGTGAATCGCCCGTCCGGCACCAAGCGTATATGTATTTCCAAGGTGTTGTCCTGAAAAGGTGCATTCGCCAACGAAAAGCTACGACGACGCCCGTCACGCAGCAGAATATCGATATACTGCCCGGCGAGGAACTGTAAGCGCTGCTGCTGGGGTAACTGCAACTGCAATGCCATTACATCATGAGCCAGATTTTCCATACTCGCCACCCGGCATGGCATCATTTTGATCTCGATGTTTTGCGCGGCCGCGATCTCGCCAACAGCAATGATCAAGTCCTCCAATGGCCTAGCTTGGCACAACAGTACCTTGCCGTCGGCCTTTTCCTCGTCTGTCAAAACCTGCGCCTGAACCTGACCATAGTCGACACGACCCTGAATGAGATCGGCCTTACAACTGCCACAGGCACCGTCGCGACAGCTATAGGGAAACACACGGCCATGACGTAGCGCAGCCTGTAATACCGTTTCATTTTGCTCGACCTGGAATTGCTTTCCACTGGAGCGATTGACTACGTTAAACGTCATGGCGAGCGGTGGGTCATTAACATTGATGCAGTGCGCATAGGTTGTCGCTAGTTCTCCATCACCGCCGACCATCGTCTCGGTTTTTTTATACCGGTCACCGGCGCCAACGGTGATGGGCACAATAATTTTGCGCCGCTACGCTGTCAAGGAAGGCGCAGTGTAGATTGGAATTTTGCGCCGTCCCTGACTTACACTGCCAGAACTGTGAAGCAGACGAGCACCAGCACTCATAGAGTAAGATCGCGGAAAGAACCAATGAACATTTTGGTGATCAAACAGACCTCACTCGGCGATGTGCTCCATGCCAGCGGCCACATTAGAGCTATCAAGAAAGCCTACCCGGGGTGCAACATCACTCTACTGACCGCAAGCAGCTCCTACGAGTTATTCCGCTACAACCCAAATATTGACGAATTTTTGCTGTTCGAAAAGGACAGAGTGCGACGCCTGTGGATGCGCCACCCCCTGTGGACCACAAAGCACATCCTGGAACTAATCCGACGGCTTAGAAAAACCCATTATGATCTCGCCTTTGACCTGCAGGGCCGGGCACGTTCCGTGCTGTTCCTATACGCCGCCCGGGCCCAAAACAAATTTGTAAAGGGGCGTTGGCTTGGCTTGAAGCGCTACCATAAACCAGAAATTCACGCGATCGAGGAGATGAATGGTGTGTTGCGGCTTGCTGGCATCAATACAGAGCATACTGCGATGGAGATCTTCACTTCGGACAGCGAGTGTCAGGCCATCGATACGCTGTTGACGCGAATCAATCCACAGTCAAAAAGGGTAGTGATCGTCAGCCCCTTCACACGCTGGGCGACGAAAAATTGGGACGCAGACAAATTTGCCAGCCTCGCTGCCCGCGTTGCGCAACACGCGATGGTGATATTCACTAGCTCGGCCGACAAGAGTATAGAGATTGACCAACTGATAGCATCCACTCGATCGCCATATATCTTTAACGCAGCAGGGACGCTAAGCCTACTTGAGTTCGCCGAGCTCGTCAGACGTGCTGATCTGGTAGTGACCGGCGACAGCTTTCCCATGCATGTGGCAAGCGCGGTGCACACACCCCTCATCGCACTGTTCGGACCTACTGATGAAAAGCGTGTGGGTCCTATCGGCCGTCACGTCACCGTGATCCGAGCTGACGAAGTCTGCCGCCGTTGCTACCGACGCAACCGTTGTACCCGCAACTGCATCAACCATGTTCCAGTAGCCAAGGTTTTTGAAGAGGCACGCCACTGGCTCGGCGAACAGATAGTGCCCGTGAGCATCGGTGTGCGCTCTGGCCGGAGCTAAAAGCTATGCCAGAGCTCCCGGAGGTGGAGATCACTCTAAGAGGCATTGCACCGCATATCGTTGGTCGCAAAGTGCAGAGAGTTGAGGTGCGCCAACCGAGGTTGCGTTGGCCGGTACCACCCAGCCTGTGTAAGCAACTACCCGGACAACGTATCGAGCAAATCAGCCGACGCGCTAAGTATCTGTTGATCAAGGCTGGCTCTGGTACTGTAATCATTCACCTTGGGATGTCCGGCAGTCTCCGGTTATTACGCGCCGACACCCGTCCGGCACCTCATGACCATTTCGATATGATCTTCGATAATGATGCTTGCCTCAGGTTACGCGATCCGCGCCGGTTTGGCTGCGTGCTGTGGACCCTTGCCGACCCGCGGGAGCACCACCTGCTGCGCACGCTGGGACCTGAGCCACTTTCGCATCAGTTCGATGGTGACTATCTACATCGACTCTCCAGGGGCCGGATGAGCACCGTCAAGGCGTTCATCATGAACGCCAAGATCGTAGCGGGTATCGGCAATATCTACGCGTGCGAAGCGCTTTTTCGCAGCCGCATACACCCCAGCCGGCAAGCAGGTCGCATTTCAAAAGCACGTTACCAGCGGCTTGTTGCCTGCATAAAATCCACCCTTGGGGACGCCCTGCGAGCCGGTGGGACCACGCTAAGGGACTTCACCCACAGCGATGGTACTCCCGGTTACTTTGGCCACACGCTTCAGGTCTATGGCCGCGCTGGAGAACCCTGTACCGAATGTGGCCAGCCAATTAGGAGGCAAATAAGGAACCAACGGTCCAGCTTTTTGTGCCCACACTGTCAGCGATGAGCCTCTTTGGAACTTAATGTATTGGGTAAACTTATGTGATAAATTCCATTGAAAATCAGGGGTAATTTTGCGCTGGCAACTGTAATGGTGTATATGTGAATGGTAGGGTGACGGCCCGAGTGAGGCCGCAGGACCAATGGTTAACCTTCGAAAGAAGGCACCCATAACAGCGTCCTATCCCATAACAGCGTCCTATAATGAACAACTATAGCTGCAGAGTAAGAGAGCAATGATCGATAACAGGATCGAACAGGAATTTGATGCCTACGGTCACTGGCGCAGTGACCTAAAGAGTTCAATCGTCAGCTTCCGGGACTGGCTCACCGAACAGAAACTCGGTGATGTTCAGACGGAGCAACGGCTGGATCAAGCCCTGATCGGCCTGCGCGACGACAAGTTGTATGTCGCGTTCGTGGCGGAGTTTTCGCGCGGCAAATCGGAACTTATTAATGCGACTTTTTTTGGGCAACTAGGTCGCCGAGTGTTACCTTCCAGCGCAGGTCGCACCACGATGTGCCCCACAGAGTTGATCTATGAAGAAGACTCTCCTGCCCATATCCAGCTACTCCCGATTGAGACCCGCAGCACCTACACTACGATCGCTGAGTACAAGACCGATCCGGACGAGTGGTCCACTATTGCGCTAGACCTAGACGATCCCGATCAAGTGTCAGAAGCATTAGATAGCATAACTGAAGTAAAGCTTGTATCCCAAGATCAGGCTCGCGAGCTAGGTCTGCCGATCGCACGGGACACCGCCCATGACGACGGTATGAGGTTGCGCGCCGATGGACTGGTCGAGATTCCACGTTGGCGCCACGCGGTCATCAACTTCCCCCATCCGTTACTTGAGCAAGGCTTAGTCATCCTTGACACACCCGGACTCAACGCATTGGGAATTGAACCCGAACTGACAATAAACATGTTATCCGCTGCCCATGCGGTAGTTTTTATTCTGGCAGCCGATGCGGGTGTAACTAAATCTGATTTAGTGGTCTGGCGTGATCACATCAGCGGTGACAATGGTTCAAGCAAAAAGGGTCAGCTTGTCGTACTGAATAAGATCGACGTGTTATGGGATGAGTTGAAAGATAGGGTCGAAGTCGATCATGAAATCCTTCGTCAGATAAGCTCAACGGCAAGAACGTTGGATGTACCTGAGGAGAACATTTACCCGGTCTCAGCTCAAAAAGCCTTGCTTGGCAAGATCAAGGGCGATCAAACACTGGTGGAGAACAGTAAAATTCTTGCACTCGAGGACGCGCTTGCCAACGTGCTCGTTCCAAGAAAACGCGACATTGTGCGAGAAAATGTGGAGAGTGAGATCATCGCGATAACCGACACCATTCGCGGTATGGTGGAACAACGTTTGAAAGATGTGCACGATCATCTGTCCGAACTTGACAATCTGAGCAGCAACAATATGGAAGTTATAGAGGACATCATGAGCAAGGTGCGTTCTGATAAAGAAAATCTTGAGAAGAACCTACAACGTTTTCAGGCTACCAGATCGATCTTTTCTCAATTGACGCATCGCCTGTATGAAGGCCTGAGTATGGCGAATCTGGAACGGATGATCGCCCAGGGCAAAAAAGAAATGGAGACAAGTCTGACCACTGCAGGATTGCGGCGAAATATGGTTGGTTTTTTTGATGAGATCCGCGTAGCCATGGCTGCTGCAACCGATCAGGCTAACGAAATACAGGCGCTAATGGAGGGCGTATATAAGAAATTCCACGAGGAGCATGGTATTGCCAATGTTAAGCCGCGCAGGTTTAGCACCAAAAGATATCAACGAGAACTCAAACGCCTTGAGGACCGCCATGAGCACTTCCTAAGGGGCATGTCTATGGTGATGACCGAACAATGGGCGCTAATTCGTAAATTCCACGAGTCCGTCGTATCCAAAACCAGGCAAATATTCGAGCGCGCCAATCGCGATGTTGACAACTGGTTGAAAACCATAATGTCGCCGATGGAATCACAGGTGAGAGAACACCAAATGCAACTTCGTCGCCGCCTAGAAAGTATCAAGCGCATTCACAAGGCCAGCGACACATTGGAAGATCGGACCGCAGAATTGCATTTAGTGCGCGAAGGCATCGCGGAGCAAAACCTCAGGATGCAAGCCCTAACGGAAGAGATCAAACGTTGTCTAGACGGGGAAAGCTGGGCGGAAAACTATCGGCTAGAAAACACCGCTTAGAAACATTCCCAGCCAAAATTCCTTCGACAAATCACGGCTGCACTAGCCAGATTATTGAGCGAGTCGAAGGTACTTTTGTTGCAGATCCTCATAGCTTTCCGAATGCCCAGGGTCTAAGGATATACACTCCACAGGACATACGTCCACGCATTGTGGCGTAGCAAAGTGACCGACACATTCGGTGCACAGACTGGGGTCTATGACGTATATCTCGTCACCCTGAAAGATCGCGCGGTTTGGACATACTGGTTCGCACACATCGCAATTGATGCATTCGTCATTTATGTATAAGGACATACAAAGGGCATTGGCTGTGTTGGCGATGGGCACACACCATCTAGGGTCAACTCAACTTCTTCTGCAGCGACGCGAATACACTGGGATGCAAAAACTGCGAGACATCCCCCTTGAGCTTGGCGATTTCCTTTACCAGCGAAGCCGATACAAAGGTGTGGCTCTCCGAAGGTGTCAAGAAGACTGTCTCAATGTTCGGATCTAACCTTCTGTTCATTGCGGCTAACTGAAACTCATACTCAAAGTCGGAAACTGCCCGTAGACCGCGAATAATGATCCGCGTTTGCTCGGCACGCATACAATCTATCAGCAGCCCGCTAAATCCAATTACACGCACTCCCCCTATATCGGCAGTAACCTCTCTTGTTAGTGAAACGCGCTCATCCAGACTAAACAGCGGTTGCTTATCAGCATTTTCAGCAACCGCCACCACAACCTCATCGAACATTCTTGCAGCCCGCTCCACGAGATCGATATGTCCGTTTGTTATTGGGTCAAAGGTCCCAGCGTAAAATGCACGTCTAAGCATTTTTCCTCCCTGCAAATGGCAAAAGAGCGAAGAGTATCGGTGTGACTAGTTGTGAGTCAAACTGAAGAGCAGGAGTCGTGTTGCAGTTTTTCAAACCACTTCGACCAGGTGGTATCCCACGTTGCCGGCAGTTTGGCTACGCGCCAGCCTCCATTCATGGGGGATCGGCAGAGGATCCAGGGAACGCTCTGCCTCTAGGTAGAGCAAAGCACCCGGCTCAAGCATGCGTTTGTCTTGAAGAAATTTGCAGCAACGCTGCACATAACCTTGCATGAAAGGTGGATCTAGAAAGACCAAGTCAAACTTTTCGTTGGTTTGTCGGAGAAAAGCAACTGCATCACAGCGTGAGATAGTAAGGTTTTCGGCGGCAAGTTCACTACGGTTCCGCTCCAACATAGCTACTGCCTCCCGGCTCTGCTCCACCATTAAGACCTTAGTCGCACCCCGTGACAAAGCCTCAAAACCGAGCGCGCCGCTGCCGGCAAACAAATCTAGGCAAGATCTGTCCGCTATCCACGGCAGCAACCAATTAAACAATGTCTCGCGCACGCGATCAGGAGTAGGCCGCAGACCACGGACCGGCGCTAGGGGTAGCCGACGCCCGCGCCACTCACCGCCGATGATACGTAGGCTGTTACGTGTCATGGCTACTCCCGCGGTGTAGCACAATTACAACAATGTCGGACACGCGCATGTTTCTGATCTAATCTCATCTCAGCCCACGTTAGACTTGCCAAAGCTCGACCACATTCTTCTGCGGGCGAAGGCTACAACGATTCATAAGTCGGATGGTAGGATAACGCATCCAACAACCCACTGAACGAAAGAGACTCCCTTGCGTCAGTTCACCTATAAAGGATTTTGAATGCCATTGTTTAAAGCCAGGCGCACCGAATCGGGCTCAGCGCAACAGGGCAGCAGCGAGGATGCCTCCCTCAGATCTCGGTTATCCAAAACCCGCAGCGCGCTCACCGGTGGACTCTTAGCCCTGTTTGGACAGAAACATGAGCTGCCAGAGGGTTGCTTTGATGATCTCGAGGATTTGCTGCTGAGTTCCGATATTGGGGTGCAGGCAAGCAGCGCCATTGTGGAAGCAGTTCGCAGCGAAGCGAAGCGTCAACGCGTGGCCAACGCAAGCGCAGTGCTGGACCTGGTGCGCCAGCAAATGCGGCGCGTCTTGGACCCGCATAGCCAACCCTTGGAGCTCAATACTCCCGTCAGGCCTCTTGTCGTACTGATCGTTGGCGTTAATGGGGTTGGTAAGACAACTACCACAGCACGATTGGCCTACGCCTGGAAAAAATCGGGCTTGTCGATAATGATGGCAGCATGTGACACATTCCGCGCTGCAGCCATCGAACAACTCAAAGCCTGGGGGGAGCGGCTCGACGTCCCAGTCATCGCCCAGCAGCGCGGTGCAGACGCAGCCGCCGTAGCGCACGATGCGCTCACTGCGGCCCAAGCGCGAGGCTGCGATGTGTTGTTAGTGGACACGGCGGGTCGCCAGCATACTCACTCTGATCTGATGGAACAACTGAGCAAGATTCAACGGGTGATTCAGAAATTGGACTCCAGCGCGCCCCATGAAGTACTGCTAGTACTGGACGCAGCAACCGGACAAAACGCACTGTCGCAGATTGATCACTTCCGAACGCAGATCGATGTGACGGGGCTTTGTCTAACCAAATTGGATGGTACAGCAAAGGGTGGCGTGCTATTAGCCATCACTCAGAAATACGGAGTGCCTATACGTTACATCGGAGTGGGAGAGGGCATGGATGATCTGCGCGAGTTTGATGCCTCAGATTTCGTTGAAGCGTTATTGCCTCAAGACCTCTCTGTCGGTGCTTCATAGTTCCTGTTGCTGCTAACCTGTGATCCACTTTAGCCAGGTTCATAAGGTCTACCCCAATGGCCATGAGGCGCTAAAGAGAATTACCTTCAGACTAGATGACACGGAGATTGCATTTCTGACGGGCCACTCTGGCGCCGGCAAAAGCACACTACTTAGGCTAATCACACTGACGGAGCGGCCGACTCGTGGTCAGATCGTAGTTAACGATAAGAATTTGACCAAGCTTCCAAGAAGTAAAATCCCATACTTGCGCCGAGACGTCGGCGTGGTGTTTCAAGACCACAAACTATTATATGACCGTACCGTATTCGATAATGTTGGCCTACCTTTAGTGGTTTCCGGTATCGGTCATCGCGACACGGCGCGTCGAGTGCGCGCGGCACTGGACAAGGTCGGACTGCTAAACAGAGAGAATGTCTATCCAATAACGCTATCCGGTGGCGAACAGCAACGTGTCGGCATCGCAAGAGCCGTAGTCAATCGACCCCGACTATTATTGGCGGATGAACCGACGGGCAACCTAGATCCGGAACTCGCTGACGAAATTATGGACTTGTTCTTGCAGTTTAACCAACACGGCGTGACCGTGTTGATCGCCACACACGATAGACGTCACATTGATCGTCTTCGCAAGCGGGTCCTACTGCTAAAAGATGCCGAGTTAATCCGAGACAGCGCGTGACCAACTACTTACTGCGTCATTTGCAGGTCCTGTTTTTTAGCTTTGGACAGCTAGTGCGTACACCATTGTCGTCAGCCCTTGGCATCTCTGTGCTTGGGATAGCATTGGCGTTACCGTGTGGATTATACGTTCTAGTAACCAACGCAAAATCTATAAGCCTCCAGTGGCAGGGACGGCCTCAGGTTTCATTGTTTTTGAACCTCGAGATCACCGATGCGCAAACACGTGCACTGGTCGAGCAAATCAAAAAATACACCGAAGTCTCTGAGGTTAAATATGTTCCTGCCCATGCAGCGCTGGAAGAATTCAAAGCCCTGTCCGGGTTTGGCGACGCCTTGGAGGCGATCGGCGGCAACCCCTTGCCTTCGGTTTTAATCGTGAAGCCAACTGAGGACGCAAGTACTCCCATTGCGTTACAACACTTGGTAGAGAAATTGCACGACAGCGACAAAGTCGACCTGGCGCAGCTAGACTTGGAGTGGGTGCAGCGTCTACATGCGATGATAAGACTCTCTCAGCGGGGGGTGATATTGCTTGCAGTACTTCTAGGTCTTGCGGTGGTGGTGATCATCAGCAATACCATCCGCCTAGCGATATTTAACCGACGCGATGAGATCGAGATTATCAGTCTTATAGGCGGCACAGAGGCCTTTATTCAGCGTCCGTTCCTTTACGCAGGATGGATTTTGGGGGTGCTCGGTGCGCTCTTTGCGTTGATGCTAGTCAGCCTCAGCCTGTGGCTCATGAGTGGACCTATAGAGGATCTTGCGAAACTCTATGGCAGCAACTTTGAACTCAAGGGGCTGGGTGTGCGTCCGGCAGCGCTCTTGGTTGTGATCGCTGGAACGCTGGGCTGGGTCGCTTCTCGGATAACCGTCGGCCTCCATCTGGATCGCCTGTACTCTACATAACTGCTTGTTTTATTGTTTCATTTTGCTGTTTTCGTTGCGGGCTGACGGAACTTTTTAGGCTATTAGCACTCTCACATTAAGAGTGCTAAAATTATCCTAGAGAGAACGGTTCCAGGAGAGATAATGGCTCAGACATTGCCTATTACGTTAGATATTTCAGGTGCCAGCAGCCTGACCTCGTACATCCAAGCGATCAATTCGGTGCCGCTGCTAAGCGCGGAGGAAGAGTATGAGTTGGCACAACGCTATAGTCGGGAAGAAGATTTAGATGCCGCGCGCCAATTGGTATTGGCGCATCTGCGCTTTGTGGTACGGGTCGCGCGTGGATTCATGGGATACGGGCTACCGTTAGCTGACCTAGTTCAAGAGGGAAACGTCGGTCTGATGAAGGCAGTCAAGCGTTATGATCCCAATCGAGATGTGAGGCTTGTATCGTTTGCGGTGCACTGGATTCGCGCGGAGATCTATGAGTTTATTCTACGCAACTGGCGGATAGTGAAGGTGGCCACCACTAAGGCACAAAGAAAACTATTCTTTAACCTGCGCAAATCTCGCCAGCACCTGGGTTGGATGAATCAGCAAGAAGTCGGAGAACTTGCCTTAGAGCTCGACGTTCCCGCCGAAACAGTACAAGAGATGGAGTCGCGAATGAGCAGCATGGATGTTCCGTTTGACGGAACTGATCGAGACAATGAGGATAGTCCGAACTTTGCACCAGCAAACTTTTTGCAAGACTCTCGATTCAATCCTGAACATCTAGTGGTGAATCACGACACTGAAACTGGACAGCGGGACAAGCTTCAGGTTGCGTTAGCGGGATTGGACAGGCGCAGCAACGACATCATACAGCGTCGGTGGCTTGATGAGGACAAACAAACATTGCATCAACTGGCCGACGAGTACGGGGTTTCCGCAGAACGCATACGTCAGATCGAGAAGCGGGCTCTGGAGAAGCTGAGAAATAGCTTTGAGGAGCGGTAGAATCCGCAACCGCGCAAGTCGCAATTTATCACCAAAAAGGGCCTCACAATGAGGCCCTTTTACATTCCTCGATTTACCGGTGCGACTACCTTGATACGCTGCGATCCACGGTAGTTGAAAGATTCGTTGCGAGCTGTATGTGGTCCGGCACCGGAGGACCGTAAACGCGTGGCTCTAGGTAATAGTACTCGGAAGGACTAGCATCCACCACCATCACCTCCTCACCTTTAACCGCGGATCTCACCTTGTGGAAACCCTTCTCCACCCGAGGACTGAACACCTCCTCCAGCACAACGACACTGTCTACTTTGCCGAGTTGAAACGGTCGCCAAAACGGGGGCTCGCGATCCCGCGAGGAATACCCGCTCACCTGATAGGCCACCAGTCCCGACTTTCTATCCTCTGTGCGAAACAATATATGAGGCTCGATTACCCGCGTACGATTAACACCATTGTAATGAATGAGCAAACGGCGCTTGTTGCGAATCGCCGTCTCCACGATCTTGCCAAGATTCGGTAACATGACTTGAACTCCCTCGACATCAAATCTGCAGACGATATCGATGTTAGCAAACAACATAATCTACTATAGATTAGAAGCTAACACATCTCACTATCCAGTGACAGAAGCAAGGTTCCAGTGGTTTTATCACCTGCGCCTATTGGACAACCCACGTCGTTACCCGACTATTGAAGTAGACCCGTCTTGTGCAGTGTCACAGTGTTCGACTGATCAGTCTTATTGCGCAGAGACACCACGAATTCATCACGCCCCCCCTTGTAGTAGATGACATCGAAGTGCGACAGTGGGGCTTGATTCGGGGGCAATATTCTATTGAGCTCAGCGTAGCCTCGTGGATACGACCCTGTGCGTGCCCGATACCCGATCAAGATCTCCTGCACCTTGTTTAACACCGCCTGACCATCAACGTCACCAACGTTTGAGCCAATACCCTGCAACACCGAAATATTGCGAAGCATTTCACTCAGCAACCATATCCGATGGGGATTGTCACGGTTGAGCTCAATCGCGTGCCGCAACACTTGTTGCGCCCCGTGCGCGTCTCCAGTTACCAGCAGGCGCTGCGCCTCTAGGACCGGCAAGTTTACGTGTAGTTCCTCCTCGGCTGCTTTCCCTAGATCGCTACCGCTTGGCGTAAGTTGTATCACTCGACGAAACTGCACGGCGGCGGCTCTGAGATCACCTTGGCGCTTTAGTTCGGCACCACGCTCAAACGCCTGTGGTGCACTCGGCACGGAACCGTCATGCTCGTCTGCGATCACCGCCCCCACCATAAGCATCGTCGTCATCACGCTAATAGAGAAACCGCTGCGCGCGAGTTCCACTACTGCATTAAGTATGAATTTGGAGGTAGCCGGCAATAGCAAATGTTTTGCTTGGATAAGGAAAATCCCGAGGTTTAAAATCCAGTGTTTTAAAACCCTTACTTGATTACACTATCGGATGAGAGAACCGTTAGCTTCGAGCTTGCTGAGAACGACCAGCAGCTGGACCCAGCAAGAACTCCAACAAAGCCTTTTGGGCGTACAATCGATTCTCGGCTTGACGCCATACTACGCTCCGTGGCCCATCGATAACCTCTGCGGTCACCTCACAACCCCGATAAGCCGGTAAACAATGCATGAACAACACGTCGTCCGACGCAAGGCGCATCATTTCCGTATCGACTTGGTAGCTTTTGAATGCCTCACTCCGCTTCTGCTTCTCCTTCTCGTGCCCCATGCTCGCCCAGGTGTCAGTCACTAAAATATCCGCGGCAGCCGCTGCTGCTCTAGGGTCTTCGATTATCCGTACATTGCTCTCACACAGAGCCGTAACACTATCATCAGGTCGATAGTCTTTTGGCGTGGCGACATTGAGTTCGAAATCAAACAAACACGCCGCATTCATCCACGATTGGCAGACGTTGTTTCCATCACCCACCCACGCGACCTTTGTACCCGAGATGGTGCCTCGCATCTCGACGTATGTCTGAACGTCCGCCAGCAGCTGGCAGGGGTGGAAACAATCGGTGAGTCCATTGATTACTGGAACAGTTGAAAACCGGGCAAACGTCTCCACCATATCGTGAGCTGCCGTCCTTATCACAACCACATCCACCATGCTAGAGAGCACCCGAGCAGTATCTTCTACGGGCTCACCCCGTCCCAGTTGGGAGTCCCCCGGCGGGAGAAAAATGGTGTTACCGCCAAGCTGGGTTACCGCGGTTTCGAAAGAAACCCTGGTACGTGTGGAGGATTTGTCAAAGATCAATGCCAGTGTTTTGTTGCGCATGATCTCTCGCCCGCTTTTTGGGTCGCGCTTAAGGGCAATGGCGCGGTCGACGAGCGACGCCAACTCCTCTGGAAGCAAGTCTCGTAAAGTCAAAAAGTGCCGAGTCGGCATGGATCAAAAACGACAACAAAAAGGCCCGGTTGGATCCCTGGCCGTGAACTCACCGGCGTCGAAACCAACTAACCCATTGCAGGCAGCCCATGGGCCGACGTGACCATGAAAAAAACCATCGGAATCGAAAGCATAGTGTTTGTGCGTGAGGCCAACAACGCAACGCGCGCGGCTTTCGCCTTCTCTTCGTCCGACGCGTCGACAAGACCCAGCACCTTCTTCTGATTAGGCCAGATCAACACCCACACATTGAACAGCATAATCGTGCCTAGCCATGCACCGATTCCAATGACCGCGCTTCCGCCGGATAGAAGAAAAGCGTCCGCGAAACTCAATCTTGGACTCATATGAAGATAGTACGCTCCGGTGAGCCAAGTGGCGAACGCCGCCCAGCGAAACCATAGTAGTGCACTCGGTGCTATGTGTTTAGTGATACCGGGAGCAGTGCCGTCCGCCTTGGCTTTTGCGAGACCAGGCACTTGTACAAAATTAAAGTAGTACAACAGCCCGATCCATGTAATCCCAACGAGGACGTGTAACCATCGATCAAGAATTAGGTCCATTGCGCTTCTCCGTTTGTTGGTGTCATTCTAATGGCGTTAATAACGGCTTAGCCCAACAGAAAATTGCTGGCAAACACATACAGTATCAGTGTCAGAATGACACCGGAGATGATTGTCCCGGTAATGGAATCCAACGGGTTTTTCATTGACTACCTCCTGATGCTTAATCTGACCGTGATTGGAACAAATGCGAAGACGTGCCTAGCCTATGACAGAGTTACGCAGAATTCAAGCCGCAGCATTCGCGGATCGGACCACACACTGTGTTGGGCACCACCGCTATCGTGACGCTATTGAATCGCTGGTTTCGCCTCGTGCTCTATCCGAGTTAGCCATAGCCATTCACATTTTTTCTGCGCTTGAAGCCTGTCGGTGTTTCTTAACTTGACGCTGCCACCAAGACCAAAGATCATAGCATGCGCCTCAAAGTTTACACGTCGAACTCAACTGTTGCCAAATCTGACATAACCCTCGTCTCGGTTCTTGATTACGATGAAATCCGCGATTAACAAAGTGGTGCTCGCCTATTCCGGTGGGCTTGACACTTCAGTTATCTTGATGTGGCTGCGAGAGCAGTACAAGTGTGAAGTGGTGACTTTTACTGCCGATATTGGTCAGGGAGAGGAGATAGAGCCGGCCCGTGCGAAAGCAGAGGCCTTGGGCATAAATGAGATTTACGTTGAAGATTTACGCGAGGAGTTCGCTCGCGACTTTATATTTCCAATGATCCGAGCTAACACCCTATATGAGGGTGAATATCTGCTCGGGACATCCATTGCTCGGCCACTAATCGCTAAACGTCTAATTGAAATCGCCGAACATACCAACGCGGACGCCATTGCCCACGGTGCTACCGGTAAGGGCAACGACCAGGTTCGCTTTGAGCTTGGCGCTTATGCGCTGAACCCCAACATTCAAATAATCGCACCGTGGCGCGAATGGGACTTGAACTCCCGCGAACGACTGGTGGTGTATGCAGACCGTCATGGTATTCCGATCGATAAAAAGCTAGGCAATGAAGCGATGCAATCGACGGACGCCAATCTGTTGCATATTTCTTACGAGGGGGGAATCCTCGAGGACCCGTGGATGGAACCATCGGCGGAAATGTGGCGATGGTCCAACTCGCCGGAGAATGCTCCAGATCAGGCGGAATATATCGAGCTGGAATATCTGAAGGGAGACGTCGTGGCGGTGAACGGCGAAGCGGTTTCCCCACGACAGGCCATGGAGCGGTTGAACGCCCTAGGTGGACTCCATGGGATCGGTCGCATCGATATCGTCGAAAATCGTTATGTGGGCATGAAGTCTCGGGGATGCTATGAGACCCCTGCCGGGACCATCATGTTGAAAGCGCACCGCGCTATTGAGTCCATCACCCTCGATCGTGAGGTGGCGCACCTGAAAGACGATTTGATGCCACGATACGCGAGCTTGATCTATAACGGCTATTGGTGGAGCCCGGAGCGGGCAATGCTCCAGCAGTTGATCGATGCTTCCCAGGCAACGGTAAACGGGCAAGTGCGGCTTAAGCTGTACCGAGGAAACGTGATCGTCACAGGGCGGAAATCAGCATCAGATTCGTTGTTCGACGAGCGCATCGCAACGTTCGAAGATGACGCCGGTGCGTACAATCAAACGGACGCCGAGGGATTCATCAAACTCAATGCGTTACGGATGCGCATCGCCGCCAAAAAAGGCCGACGGCCCAGCACCTAGTCAGCGTTTGCGCCAGTCATCAACACGCTC
>JAOTYS010000258.1 GCA_029861795.1 Gammaproteobacteria bacterium
GCGTTTTCGGATAGCAAGATCTTCAGTGGTTGGAGCGCCTGAAGTGGGCATTGCAAAACGACGGGTTTTGTCTGGCGCGGCAACGCATATTTCCGCTTCAGGATGATCCGAACGATGCTGAGCATTACGAATTCCTATTGAGGATGTTGGATGAATCGGGCGATTGGATTAGCCCAGGCGCCTTTCTCCCCGCGGCGAGACGTCACGATCTCTCGTCGAGACTAGATCAGTGGGTGATCGATGCAGTGCTTGCCTGGTTGGTGGATCATCCAGATGAGCTACAACGACAGAGCTGGTGCTCGATCAATCTGTCCGCACAGTCTATGGGGGACAATCGCTTTCTAGAACATGTGATTCGTCAGTTTGTGCGCAGCCGTGTGCCGCCAGACAAGCTCTGCTTTGAGGTGGCCGAGGTGATCGCCACATCCCACCTCTCAGGTGCGATGGTGCTCATCCGCGCACTCAAGCAACGAGGTTGTCGATTTGCCTTAGATGATTTTGGTAGCGGCTTGTCCGCATTCGGTGAATTGAAAAACTTGCCTGTGGATTACCTGAAGATCGATGGCTCTTTTGTAAAGAATATCGTCAAAGACCCCGTGGCCAGAACTATAGTGCGTTCTATCCATGAGATCGGCAAAGTGATGGGAAAGCAGACCATTGCCGAGCACGTGGAAGATGAGGAAGTATTGGGCCAATTGAAGAACATCGGTGTAGACTATGCGCAGGGCTATCACTTAGGTAGGCCTGAGAACCTCGCAAAGGTCACTGCACCAACCGTAGAGAAGCAGTCAAATTTGTCCGCTAGAGGCTGACGCTGGGCGGACTTAGCCCGAGCACGGTTCATATGGCCGTCAGTCGGGATTATTACCCGCTAGATGTCATTTCAAGATATCCCAGACGACCCTTCGCTGGCGGATCCGTTGCCGCAGGCGCCGTTTGATCTGCTGGTATCTTGGATCGAAGAAGCAGAGCAGCGCTGCACGACTCCGAATCCCACCGCCATCACCTTGGCCACTGTCGATTCGCAGGACAGACCTTCGGCTCGTATGGTGTTATGCCGCGGCATTAAGTCCGATCCCGGTTATATCGTCGTCTATACCAACTACCACAGTCGCAAAGGCGACGAATTAGGGCAAGGGGCATATGCTGCCGCCGTATTTCATTGGGATGAACTGCGTCGCCAGATTCGTATTGAAGGTCCTGTGGTCCGTTCTCCCACAAGCGAATCGGATGCCTACTTCGCGACCCGACCACCACCATCCCAAATCGCAGCCTGGGCAAGCGACCAGAGTCAACCCATAGACTCGAGGGCGTCCTTGCTAGCAAAGCTCAAACAGTGCGACCAGCAGTTTGCGGGCAAATCCGTGCCGCGCCCGCCTCACTGGGGTGGATATCGTCTTTATGGCGAACGCGTGGAACTATGGGTAGGGGCGGATGGCCGGGCTCATGACCGCGCACTGTGGACTCGCATGCTCACCCGCGAAGGGGAGGGTTTTTGCGGTGGGCTGTGGGAAGTTACTCGTCTGCAGCCCTAGTTGGCGTAGCCGTGAAGGCGCTTACAGCTTGACAAACAGTGCCCTTTGAACGAATCGTTGTTGCACTCACCCGAGCTCCAGTTGCGTTACAATTAATCCGTTCGCGCACGTCGCGCGCCGTATCGCAGAAGGTGGGTTATGAAGTACTACGAAAGCGTCCTCGAGCTGATTGGTAACACGCCGCTGGTGAAGCTCAACCGCATGACGGATTCGGGCATGGCCACGATCTTTGCCAAGATGGAGCAACTCAATCCAGGTGGATCGGTGAAGGATCGCATGGCATACAACATGGTAAATCGGGCTGAAGAGGCGGGTCTGATCGGGCCTGGGACAACGTTAGTGGAAAGCACATCGGGCAACACCGGCCTAGGTTTGGCGATGACCGCCGCAGTCAAGGGCTATCGGTGTATTTTCACCATGCCGGACAAGATGAGCAAGGAAAAGATAGATATGCTCAAGGCTTACGGTTCGGAAGTCATCATTACCCGAACTGACCTCGATCATGACCATCCGGACAGCTATGTGTCGGTCGCCAAACGCGTCGCCAAACAAACACCCGGCGGGTTTTATACAGACCAGTACTATAATATGAGCAACCCAGAGGCTCATTACCTGACTACAGGTCCCGAGATCTGGGAGGACACGGATGGCAAGATCGACTGTCTCGTAGGCGGCATCGGCACCGGCGGTACTATATCGGGGGCCGGAAAATATCTGAAGGAAAAGGCGGCGGAGGCTGGCCGGGAGATCAGAATTATTTGCCCCGATCCCGAAGGGAGTATCTATCACGACGAATTCTATAAGGGGGAGTCGGGGGAGACGGGTATCTATCGGGTTGAGGGCATCGGTCATGATTTCATGGTGGGCACATTGGATTTTTCTGTGGTTGACGAGGTGCGTAACATCTCCGATAAAAATTCTTTTCTGACAGCTAGACGGCTCGCCAGAGAGGAAGGGATTTTTTGCGGCGGTTCCACGGGAACGGCATTATTTGGTGCGCTGCAGGCCGCAACGGAATTGGGACCCGGGAAAATCGTCGTCGTCATATTGTGCGACAGTGGTGATCGTTACCTGAGTAAGCTGTATGACGATGACTGGATGAAGGATATGGGCTTTATAGGAGCTGAGCAGCGCTTGGGCACCGTACGTGAAGTGCTAAGGTTTAAGGGCCGAGACGTGGAGTTTGCGGATCCCGCCGATACGCTGGCCAATGTGGCGAAGAGGATGTCTGGGCTTGGGATTTCACAGATGCCCTTGCGCAGTGTTAACGAGGAAACAGATCTGCTAATGATCCACGAGGTGGATCTACTGCAAAGTCTTGTAAGTGGTCAATGCACACCCAACGACCCGGTGGTCAGGGCTGCTAAAAAACTGCACGGCCAAGTAGGGTTAGAAGACTCCCTGTCCAAGGTCCAAGCGGTTTTCGCAAATGACGACGTCGCGGTGGCAGTGGACCATGGCACTATTGCCGGTATCATTAGCAAAATAGATGTCGTCGAGTTCCTTTCCGCGCGGAGCTAACGATGGGTTGACCCACCCGATGTTCTGTTCAAAGCGCCAAGCAGAAGTACCATTCCTCTAAGTATGATTCACATCTTACCTTCTTGGTAGTTATTTCACCCATTGCTAAGTTCTGTAGCCCTTGAATCCTGAGTAACTCGAGCTCCGGGTGGCGGGGATGATGCTCCCAAACCTTGGCCCGAGTGCATTCTGTCGATGGATAACGCGCGTCTCGGTTGAATGGTAGAGCACTACCTGAAGATAATGTAAGTACCCGATCGTATTATCGGTTAAGTTTTCAATGAGCCCGTTTGTGTCAAGTTGAGTCAACGTCCTATGGTAGATCCGCAATCGTCCCAAGATGGTTTCATCGAGCTATGGCCGACGAGACTGCTTAAGCGCATGCTTCCGGGATATGAGGCGGCTAATCGAGAGTTGTTCAAACTTGTGCAGGAGCGGGAGCGTCGAAACGCGAATATCACGACAGACTACACCACCGAAAACTTGTTGACCGCAGACAATACGGCGATAGCGTGGCTGCGCGAGTGTATTAACAAGACCGTCAAAGATTACTTTCAGAAAATGGAGGTGGACTATCAGATCGATTGGTCTGTCTTTGGTTGGGCGAGTGTCAATCGGTTTGGGGATTACCATGATTATCACAACCATCCACACTCTTATTTGAGTGGGACTTACTACGTCCGTGTGCCTGATACGGTAGAAAAGTTACACACCCGCGCCGACGTGCGTCCTGGTTGCATTACATTCTATGATCCGCGTAGTAGCGTTAATATGACTGCCATCAGGAATGATCCATACATCGAAGCTGAATTCACCGTTTCGCCAAAACCGGGGATGATTATGTTGTGGCCAGCGTTCCTGAATCACTTCGTTCATCCCAATCTGTCCAAGGAGCTCCGAATTAGTATCAGTTACAACGTCATGCTAAAGTGGTCCGACGAATATCTTCCTCGGCAGGTGTAGTCATGGCGGCATACATAATTGTTGATGTAGAAGTTACGGATCCGGCCACTTACGAAAATTATCGTGAGACAGTGCTGCCGACCCTCCAACCATACGGCGGTAGATTTCTTGCCCGTGGAGGCAGAGCTGAGAACCTCGAAGGAGACTGGATGCCAAAGTGCGTGGTGGTGCTGGAATTTGACAGCGTAGAAAAGGCGAAGGCATGGTGGTCATCTGAGGAGTATCGTGCGCCCAAAGCATTGCGGCAATCTGCTGGAGTTACCAATATGATCGTGGTGGAGGGGGTATAGCGGTATTGAGCGCTATGCTATGAAGTTTAATAACATTGATCAGGCGTTTAACGCTGAATCCCTCTATGGCTCCAGGGTGGAGCCTACCTATTCTGGCGCTCTGAGTTTCATGCGGCGGAAGTACACCCGGGACCTAGCGGGTGTCGATGTGGCGGTGACCGGAGTTCCCCTGGATACTGCTACTACTAATAGACCGGGCGCCCGGTTTGGTCCTGCTGCAGTGCGCGCCGCGTCGGCGCAGCTCGCTTGGGGCCCCCCATGGCCATGGGGGTTTGATCCGTTTGATCGCCTGGCCGTGGTGGACTATGGTGATTGCTACTTCGATCACGGCCGGCCAGATGAAACCTCTGGTGCTATCGAGGCACACGCGACAGCAATTATCCAGCAAGAAGTATCCTTGTTGACGCTGGGAGGGGATCACTTTATTTCATTACCGTTACTTCGCGCCCACGCCAAGAAATATGGCGCACTTTCTCTAATCCATTTTGATGCCCATTCGGATACTTGGAAGGATGAAGACGGCCGTGTTGATCATGGCACAATGTTTTTCCATGCCGCGAAGGAAGGCATCGTAGATCCGAGTCGGTCTGTGCAAGTGGGGATCCGGACGCACAACAGCGACACCATTGGGTTCACCACGTTGGATGCAGCCTGGGTACATGAGAACGGGGTTGAGACCGCGGTGTCTGAGATCAAACGAGTGGTCGGCGGTCACAAAGCCTACCTAACGTTTGATATCGATTGTTTAGATCCGAGCTTCGCACCAGGCACTGGGACGCCGGTAGTAGGTGGACTGTCAACCTATCAGGCCCAGTCCATGATACGGGCCTTAGGCGATATCGACTTGGTGGCTATGGATATGGTCGAAGTGGCCCCTGCCTACGACAACGGTGCAATTACTGCCCTGGCCGCGGCGAGTTTGATCGTGGACTATCTTTGCGTGCTTGCACAGAAACTCCCGGTGCGCGAGCGCTCATCAACCAGCTAACGCTCTTCCAAGCTTCCACTGCGACAATGTCTTAAGCTCAGTGCCGCTTATTTCCACCGACCATGGTGGGAAACTGGCGCTCACGCTCGTAGCAGGCGTTGAAACCGATCTCCCAACCATCATGATATTGTTCATCGCTGTTGAATAGCTTTCGGTCTTTGCGGTAATAAGCAAGGTCAGGATTGAACTCATTTAGGCCGCTGTAGCAGCCATGTAAGTACCCCATGCGATAAACTTTGCTGCCTTCGGGTAAGGAGCGTCTCGGATCCTTATAGGCCGTGCACGCTGTTAATGTACACGCAATAACGACAACTCCGAGATACTTTGAAATCCAATGAGCTTGTAGCATGACGAAACCTCGTTTTGATCGAACGCATTCACCCATTTTTTTAGATCGGACCTTGAACTCGAAGTTCGCTGGTGTGACCGACAATGACATAGATTGATGCACAGTAGCTGAACGCCCTGACTAGATTAGTGAGAGCTGCGGTAGCTGTGATTAAGCCACTCGGTTTGGCGGCTTCTCTCCGTTAAAGAAGGCCTTGGCATTCTCAATGACCTTCATCCCCATGGCGATTCGGGTCTCCCGTGTGGCGCTGCCCAAATGAGGCAATAGCACTACGTTCGCTAAAGACAGCAGTGCTTCAGATACCTCGGGCTCATGTTCGTATACATCTAGCCCTGCGCCGGCGAGGGCATGACTATATAAGGCTTCAACCAATGCGTGCTCGTCTACGATGGGACCACGTGCGGTATTGATGAGATAGGCATCGGATTTCATCAGCTTTAGACGCTTGGCATTGATTAGGTGGTGGGTATCTGGGGTGGCGGGACAGTGCACCGATACATAATCCGACTGCTTGAGCACAGAATCGATTGACTCCATCTGTTTCGCGCCGACCGCCTTAAGCGTGTCTTGGTTTAGTTTAGAGCGGTTGTAGACAAGGACCTTCATTCCGAAGCCAAGGTGGGCACGTTTTGCCACCGCCTGCCCTATGCGACCAAACCCAAGGATACCTAATGTCTTGCCGGTCACCTTCCGACCCATCATGTGAGTGGGTCGCCAACCGACCCACTCACGATTGCGCACGTGCCGATCTCCTTCTGCAGCACGCCGTGACACCATCAATATCAGTGCCATAGTGATGTCGGCGGTACAATCCGTGAGCACGTCGGGGGTATTCGTTATGATGAGTCCGCGATCCTTGGCGGCTTCTGCATCTATATTGTTGTAGCCTGCACCAAAGTTGGCCAGCAGCCTCGCTTGCATCGATCTGACTTTCAACACTTCCTTGCCAATACTGTCGGTGACGGTGGTGAATAATGCGTCTGCGGAGCGCAGTGCGCGTTGTAGCTCAGCCACGCTCAACGGCCTATCGTGTTCATTGAGCTCGGCGTCAAACGTCTCGACGATGACATCCTCACACTCTTTCGGCCACTTTCTGGTTACAACAA
>JAOTYS010000259.1 GCA_029861795.1 Gammaproteobacteria bacterium
GACAAGCCCTGGGGCAGCTTGACGATGAATTCTGCCGGCAGTCGAGCGTACTCGGCGTAACCTCCGTCGTGGGTTTCTGAAAGCCCCGCACCGCACACCACTACAGCGTCTCCCTCTTTCAAACGCCTATCGCCGGAGCTCACGACATGGCCTGATAAATCGACGCCGCCCACCAGCGGATAACGCCGGAGTATCTTGCCCTTACCGGTCGCCGCTAGCGCGTCTTTGTAATTAACGCCGGAATACGCTGTCTTAACGACGACATCACCCTCGGTGAGATCGTCTATATTGATCTGTTCAAACTGGGCGCGAATAGCACCGTCATCCTCATGTATTCGGAAGGCACTAAATGACTCCATGATGTCCTCTGTTGGCCTGCAAGAAAATCTTAGTGTACACGCATCCGTATACTATTGTCCGCAGCGATAGGGACCTGTGCCCCACCTTGCACCTAACCAAAGAATGGGTTAGGGCTAAACCGCTCGCGAGCCATCGTGGTCAATATCTGATTCTCTCCTGGGTGTAACACCAGTGTAACCATTGTACGGTTACATCGATGACAGTTGACTAGTATTGTTACGGCAATGAAACACAGCACAAAAGCTTGTCGCAACCCAAGACTACCGATCGTTATAGAACTTGTTTATGATTGGACCAGCGGCGATCCCGCTTACATAGACATAACAAAACGATTTTCAGGGCATAGTTAACGATGACGGAAGAAACCATATTCAGCAAGATTATTCGCAAGGAAATCCCAGCCGATATCGTATTTCAAGATGATAGGGTAACCGCCTTTCGCGACATCAATCCACAGGCACCAACCCATATCTTAATCGTTCCTAACAAATCGATCCCTACTGTCAACGAAGCATCGGAACAAGATGAATCTAGTCTAGGGCACCTCTTTGTGGTTGCAGCGCGTATCGCGCAGAAGGAAGGCATTGCCGAGGATGGCTACAGACTGATCATCAACTGTGGCAAACACGGTCACCAGGAAGTGTTTCATCTGCACATGCACTTGCTTGGCGGGCGCCCCTTAGGACGTATGCTGTCAAAACGCGACTAGCACCGGGGCGCATCTTACGCCGAGTCCGAGATCTCTCGTTGACGCAGTTCGACCCGTCGAACTTTTCCGGTGGTAGTCATAGGCAGCTCATCGATGAATTCGATTTGACGTGGGTACTCGTAAGCGGCCAATCGCTGGCGTACTAAATTCTGAATCTCTTGCTTAAGAGCCTCCGACGGCCGGTGCTCCTTAGATAACACAATGAATGCCTTAACTATACTGCCTCGAAGTTCATCCGGAACCCCAATGACTGCAGCTTGCACTACTGCTGGGTGCTTAAGCAGCGAATCTTCAATTTCTCCGGGCCCAATGCGGTAACCCGCGCTACTGATGACATCATCTTTCCGCCCAACAAACCAGAGATATCCCTGACCGTCTCGATAGCCTATATCACCGGTACAAAACCAATCTCCGATAAGCTTGTCTTGTGTGGCCTTTTCATTGTTCCAATAACCTAAGAACATCACAGGATCGCCACTTCTTGCGGCAAGTTCACCAATTTGGCCATCCGCTCTTACATTTCCTGCTTTGTCTATAGGTTCAACGTAATGACCGGGATAAGGCTTGCCGATAGACCCGGGTTTAACCTCCATGATGTCGGAGCAGTTACCCACCAGATAGTTGAACTCCGTCTGCCCCCACATCTCGTTGATGCTCACACCGAGGACTTCTCGGCCCCAGTGAATCAATTCCTCGCCTACTGATTCGCCTGCCGACATGATAGTGCGCATCTGTAAGTCGTGTCGGTTATGAACATTGGGTACCTGGCGCATCATTTTTAGGGCCGTGGGCGGAATAAAGGCATTTCTTATCCGATACTTCTCAATCAAATGAAACGCGCGTTCACCATCGAATTTGCCGCCCTCGTAGGCCACAATCGCCTTGCCGTAAAACCAGGCGGGCAATAGACCATCGAGCAAACCTCCCGTCCAAGCCCAGTCCGCCGGGGTCCAAAACAAGTCTCTTTGCTGCGGAAAAAAATTGTGGGAGAGCTCAAAGCCAGTCAGATTTCCGGGTAAAGAGCGATGACCCACCAATGCGCCTTTCGGCGGACCCGTCGTCCCCGAGGTATAGATGAGTAGTGCTGGATCATCCGCGCGAGTGCTTACTCGATCCATGGATTCAGAGGCCCGTTGCAACAACGACCAGAATGCGTATTTGTCCGATTCGACATCGCAGTCAACTATCGTTTCAAGCTGTGGCAAATCAGATTGCAGCTCATGCAGCATTTCGATGTGCTGACCGCCCGCGAGGGCGACCTTTGCGCCACTGTCTTTCAAGCGATATTCGATAGCGTCGGGGCCAAACAATATTGACAATGGCAACGCCACCGCGCCCAGCTTGTAGACCGCGAGGTGGGCTAGTGCAGTTTCAACGCGTTGCGGCAGGACTATTGCGACACGATCACCTGGCCCAACACCTAGGCCCTTGATTGCGTTGGCGCAACGATTAGAAAGTGTGCGTATTTCCCCAAAGGTGAAGCGCCGTTCCATCCCATCTGCGTTCTCGTAGTACAACGCAGTATCATCGGCGCGTGAGACATGTTTGTCACACACCTCGTAACCAATATTGTAGTGTGTAGGAATGTTCCAATGAAACTGACGACAGATTGCATCAAAATCTCGCGTCTTGTTGTCAATGAAACGCATTGCGCAAACTGCCTCACGTGCAAGCTAGCGTCAATCTTCACCAATATACCAGTGCGCCACTGCGAATCTCCTCTAGCTTTGCCTCTGTGACATGGCGTGGTGAGTCTTCAGCAGACGATGCTGGGCGTACGCCCCCTTAAACAGAGTTGGGATATCGTTTACGCTGTAACCGACACCGTCGATACCGTTCGCATGCTCATAGCCTTGATCATTTTCAACGATAGCGGCATACGCTAGGATCTTTCCAGCGCCTGATCTATATCCCATAGGATGTCATCCAAAGTCTCAAGACCAACAGAGATACGAACCATATCCGATGTCACACCGGCGCTCTGCTGCTCCTCCTCGCTAAGCTGACGATGCGTCGTGGAAGCAGGATGGATCACTAATGTTTTGGCGTCACCGACATTGGCGAGGTGGCTCAAGAACTGCACGCTTTCTATAAATCGCACTCCTGCTTCGCGGCCACCTTTGATGCCAAAAGTAAGAATCGAACCAGGCCCTTTTGGCATATATTTTTTCGCGAGACAATGGTACGGGCTGTCCGGGAGACCGGCAAACTTCACCCAGGCGACTTTGGCGTGTTGTTGCAGATACTCAGCCACCGCCTGACCGTTTGCACAATGTCTATCCATGCGCACAGGCAATGTCTCTACGCCTTGCAGTAGTAGAAAGGCGTTGAATGGACTTAGCGTGGGCCCCATGGTGCGCAGGATCTCACAGCGCGCCTTCATGGTGTATCCAAAATCACCAAAGGTCTCATAGAAGCGTACCCCGTGATAGCCCTTGGAAGGTTCCATCATGGTCGGAAAATTACCGTTGTCCCACGGAAATCTACCGGACTCCACTAACACGCCGCCCATGGTGGTGCCATGACCACAGAGAAACTTGGTGGCGGAGTGCACGACTATGTCCGCACCATGATCCATGGGCCGGCACAGATAAGGAGTGGCAAAGGTGCTGTCGATAACTAATGGCAAACCCTCGTCGTGGGCAATCGCAGCCACCGCCTCGATATCCAGCACATTGTTAACCGGATTGCCAATAGTCTCGGCATACAGCACTTTCGTCTTCTTGGTAATCGCCTTGCGGAAGTTATCTGGATTATCGGGATCTACAAAATTAGTTTCGATGCCAAGTTTGCGAAAACTGACATCGAACTGAGTATAGGTGCCCCCATATAACGTGTTGGCGGAAACGATTTCATCGCCAGCTTCTAATAACGTCAGCAATGCCACCATCTGCGCCGCCATACCTGAGCCCACCGCCACTGCAGCACGCCCCCCCTCCAAAGCTGCCATCCGTTCCTCGAACACAGCGGTGGTGGGGTTCATCAATCGACTGTAAATATTGCCAAAGGTCTGCAAGTTAAACAGACTGGCTGCATGGTCAGTGTCGTCAAATACGTAGGCTGCCGTTTGATAAATCGGAACAGCACGCGCGCCCGTAGCCGAGTCCGGCAACTGGCCTGCGTGCAAACACATAGTCTCAATACCAAATTCTCGATCAGACATAACTAATGCTGGGTGCGTAAGTTGTCGGTGTTAGCAATAAGGGCTGCACATGGAGTACCGGCAATGCTGGATCAGTCACAACGTATGCTCGTCTCTAGTAAGGCACCCATAACGGACGTTTGGAGGAGACCACGCCGGTATTGACACCAATAAAGTTAAGCCCCCCGAATAAGCGTGCATATTCGATTTTCATACAACGATTCATCACCACTTCCAACCCTGCATCACGCGCCTTTTGAGCAGCCTTTTCATTGACAATCCCTAGCTGCATCCAAGCGACTTTAGCGCCAATCTCTATGGCATCGTCGACAAAAGGTGGAACACGCTCAGAGCGTTGAAATAGATCCACAACCTCGATCTTCTCAGGGATGTCTTTAAGGCCGGCGTAACATTTTTCGCCGAGTATTTCATCGTATTTCGGGTTCACAGGTATAACTCTAAAGCCGTGGTCCTGCAGGTATTTTGCTGCAAAATAACTGGGGCGGTACCAGCTTGCTGACAGTCCCACCATAGCGATGGTATGGTTCTCTTTGAGAATACGTCGAAGAGTTGGGATATCGGTCATAGTGGTGAATCCATTGGCAGTATCGTGGTGAAGATCACATGTCTGACACAGGGTCTAACTTACCCAACACGAAGAATTGCCCGGCACTCCATACTCCGTACTTTGTTTCCCCATCCAACTGCCTCTCCGCGCCAAGCTCTACCAGCTCGTAGTAAACAGACCTAGAAACCAAGGCTTCGAGTCGGTCGCGGACCAGCACATAAGGTGCCGGCTGATCACCTTCGTTCGGGTATCGAACCCATATCGGGTGACTTTGATCGATCATCACGGCATCGTCAATATTTGTACGCATGATCAATTGTTGATTCCGCCCCGTCCCAGACACACCCAACTCCACCGCAACAAACGGTGCGTCGTCAACGCGAATACGTAGCTTCTCCGAGGGTGTCACCAGATAATGCTCATCATCTGAATCCCTGCGTAACACCGTGGAGAATAAACGCACCAATGCGGCGCGCTCAATGGGAGATCCCATGTAATACCAAGTTCCGTCGCGGGCGATCCGCATGTCCATCTCCCCGCATGACTGTGGATCCCATTGATGCACCGGGGGCAGTTTTTCATGCTTCACACGCTCCAGAAGTTCTGAAAGAGTAACCGATGCCGCGGTCATGAGCGTTGGTGCTAGCTGAGCGTGATTAATCCTTGGGAACGGCTCTGGGCTTGCCCGACTCGTCGAGCGCCACAAACGTGAACAAGCCTTCGGTAACCTTTTCCTCAACCCAGGTCACACGCCGCCGAACCCAAGTCTCTATGTGTACGGTGATAGACGTGTTGCCAATCCGGTCGGTTTCACAAAAACAACTCACCTCATCACCTACACGAACAGGTGAGTGAAAAGACATCGCCTTTACCCCCACTGTGGCGACACGCCCCCTGGCCATGTGATGCGCATAAATGGCGCCTGCAATATCCATTTGCGACATTAACCAACCACCGAAAATATCACTGGTGGGATTAGTGTCCGCCGGCATCGCTTGGGTGCGAAGCGAAGGCTGACGATCGACCGGCATCGATTCTTTTGTCAAAGATGACTCCAATCTGGTGGATGGAAATGCGCTCAGCAGTGGCGGCTGACTTTTCGCCCTTTCGCACTGTTACTCATAGCTGCGAGTATCGTCGATCACCTTACCATCGTTTGGCAGTGAACCCGTCTCGGCAAAGACAACCTCACCCTTGAGTTTAGTTACTTCGCGCACCGTGTTAGCGATGGCTTGGGCTATAGACGGGTCACTACCGTTGGACACCTCGCAGTGCAGAGTCATCACGTCATTATTAGCATCTCGACCAACTACCAAACGACTTTTAACGATCTCGGGATGCCGTTTGACAACTTCCGCGACCTGGGAGGGGTGAACGAACATACCCTTCACTTTGGTGGTCTGATCGGCCCGCCCCATCCAGCCCTTAATACGCACATTGGTGCGACCACATGGACTTGCGCCAACCATGATTGCCGACATGTCACCGGTGGCAAACCGAATCAGCGGGTAGTCGCGATTGAACGTGGTCACCACCACTTCACCGACGTCCCCGGTAGCCACCACATCACCAGTGCCGGGACGCACAATTTCAACGATGACCCCCTCATCGATGATCATGCCTTCTCGCGCGGTGGATTCGTATGCAATTAATCCCAAGTCTGCAGTGGCATAACATTGCAGCGTCTCAACCCCATATGCGGCGATCTCCGCGCGTAAACTTGGCGGTAAAGCCTCCCCGGAAACCAGCGCCTTGGTCAGGCTAGAGACATCGCCCTCGGTATCTTTCACTTTCTCCAAAATGATCTTGAGAAACAAAGGCGTGCCT
>JAOTYS010000260.1 GCA_029861795.1 Gammaproteobacteria bacterium
TTACTACATCGCGCTTCTCATGAGCCAGCACTTGCAGCCGAGCACGGAATTCACCTTCGGATTCTTCGGGTTTCGAGACTATCTTGAATGTCGGACTGCGCAGCAAGTTGACGGTCTGATTCTCACGCAGCCAGCGCTTGAAAAGTTTTTCCCACTTGCCATAGTTTTTAGCTCTACCTGCGGCGCTGACGATCTCGGCATAACTGGCATCGTCAACACCCTCGCTTTCAAGATCGTCGGCTCTGAGTTCAAGTATATCGCTATCATCCCAGTCGATTGGGACCGGCCCCTCGCCGATCTCCGTGGTAGTGGCAAGTTCCTTAGTAGTACTAATGTTATAACGTGCATTGCTGTACCCGATCTCCGCAGCGCCAAACAAGAAAGGATGATAAATCAAGGTCTCTCCTTCGTCGGCGCGACGCACAGTTGGAAGGTAGTACTGTGGCACAGCGGGTGGAAGTGAAGGTCGCATACTCTGATGAGGCGTCTGCTTTACCTGGCGTTGTACGGCGGGTGCAGTCGGGACCGCTTCAGCCGCTTGCGCCTTGCGCCCTTCCATCAACTTCTTGATCTGCTCGCGAGTCATTGGTCCGGCTAGATAGGACATGACCCATCGTGTGCTAAAGACCACAGGCTCGTTCTCGTTGACGTTGTGCAACAGAAATTTCCTTTTACCCAGACCTGCGAGCACCCGTTCCATCTTTTGACGATCGAAGGTGGCTCCAGCCGCCGCACCTTCTAAACCGTCCATCAGGCGTGCCTTATCGCGCTCGGTTTGCAGACGACCAATGAACCAGGTCCCGGTATTGGATAGACCCTTGTAGTCAAGATCAACCGGGTTTTGGGTGGCGAGCACCAAGCCGACTCCGAATGCACGAGCCTGCTTAAGCAGGGTCAACAGCAACATCTTAGACGGCGGGTTAGCGGTGGGTGGCATATAGCCAAATAGCTCATCGATGTAGATAATCGCCCGCAAACTGCTGGTACCCGGTTGTGCCCGCATCCAACTCAGCACTTCATTAAGCAACATGGTGACAAAAAACATTCGCTCGGGGTCCGACAGGTGCGCAATCGATAATACCGACACACGCGGTTGCCCTTTGTCGGTATATAACAATCGGCCAGCCTCGAGCCCCTCGCCCTCCATCCACACGTCAAAACCGGGAGCAGCCAAAAGGTTATTGAGACGCATCGCCAGTGCGAATCTATCCTTTGGTGGGAAAAATGCATCAAGGTCCATGACCCCTACGCGATCGATTGGTGGCTGCTGAATCGCGGCAATCAGACCCGCCACATCAAGGTCAGCGGCGGCATCCCAGCTTTGTTGTAGTATGTTCGAGATCAGAATGTGCTCACGACTCGTAATTGGGTCCGCCTCAATATCCAATAGGGCAAGAATACTCGTGGCGGTCGCGTTGATGCGCTCGCGGTATAGATCTTTGTCATTACGAACACTTTCGGAAGGGGTAGTAAACGAGCGCAGGACAGAAATCGGCAAACCCGCCGAGCTACCGGGCGTATAGATCGCCATGTCGACATTCTGGCGAAGCTTGGCGATTCGATCCTCGGTTTGGCCCCACTGCTGCAACCCCTTTTTCCAGAGTTGGGCCTGGTCCTTGGCATATTGCTCCACCGTCTTACCATTATTGGCCGCTTCCTGCGCGTTTACCCACGGTAAGAAATCATCTGCAGCAAGCTTAGGGAAAGTTAGCAATATATTGCCGAGATCTCCTTTGGGATCGACCGCAATCACCGGAATCTTGTCGACAGCCGCCTCCTCTAGCAATCCGATGCCCAACCCCGTCTTACCGCTCCCTGTCATGCCAATAATCACCGCATGAGTAGTGAGATCCTTGGAGTCATAAAGTATGAGGTCGTCTTTCAGCTTATCCGCTTCAAGATCGTAGGCCTTACCGAGATAGAAGGCGCCGAGCTTTTCAAAGTCTTCCATTTGTTGCCTCCCTTTAACGCACAAGTTTCGTATCTTACTTGACGCGTATGCCCGGTTAAACCTTTGTTGTACGGCTACGACACGTCCAGGGTTGCGCTGGTGTCGCAAGCGACCACATCAGCTAGTTGGGGAAAGTCTTTGCTTATTGCAGGAGCGGCGGGCTGCGACAAACCTATCAATCCGCAGTTGGCGTCACATCCTTAGCACCATGCGATTTGGCGTCGCGTTGTTCTTGCTCCTCAGGTCGATCGCGATCCTTCTTTTCAGGACATTCTCCCATGACATAACCAGTTTCTCCCTCGGCAGCAATTGCGTCAGCTTGATTTGCGCGCTTATTGTCTTGACAACTCCGCAGAGCCTGAACTTCCACTGGTGGAGACTCGGCGTGGGCCAGCGAACCAACTACAGTTGCTGCGATCAAAGACGCAATGCTCAAAAGCTTCATGTCAACCAATTTCCTTTCGCCATTACCAATCCCAAGATGCTTCTTGTGGCTTCCCCCGTTCACAGCTATTCCTTTGCACCACACGCACAAGAATAGTCATTAAACCGTCGCAGCTCGCCGCTTGCCTTAACCAGGCAATAATCCCACTGCTCTTGTGTATTACCCTTTTGCCGGCGCCCATCCTCTTCGATATAACACAGCTGAGCTAACTCTTCTCTGCCCTTGACAGGCTTGCCCTTTCCATCGGCCTGGCACGTAGCCTCACAGCTATGATTTTGTTGCGCAACCGGATAGTCCTTTGCACTATACACGGGCAAGGTGATAGCAACCATACCGACAAACAGGATCGCTAAACGCATAGGTATTCACCTAGAAACAATTGTTCGCCATGATAAGGGCACTCAAGTCATGAAAGGGGGTTCATATTCAGCGCCTTGCTGGTTCTTAAAGTGTCGGTAAGTGTCCAGCGCACGCTGTCGAGTCTTCTTCAGATCTAGTATCGGAAACGGGTAATCCTGACCTAAGGACAGATTTGCATCGTTGAGAATACTTTGCGAAGCCCTCCACGGCTCGTGAATGTATGCGGCTGGTAATCGTTTTAGCTCCGGCACCCAGCAACGAATGTAATCCCCGTCAGCTTCGAAGCGTTCGCCCTGTCGAACCGGGTTGAACACACGAAAATACGGCGCAGCATCGGCACCGCAACCAGCGGTCCACTGCCATCCTAGTGTGTTGTTCGCCAAATCCGCGTCGACCAGTGTATCCCAAAACCAACGTGCTCCCTCCAACCAATGAATCATGGCATTCTTTGTCAAGAATGACGCGGCAATCATGCGCACACGGTTATGCATCCAACCGGTGTCCCATAGCTCACGCATACCGGCATCAACGAGAGGGATACCCGTTCGGCCCTTAGTCCACGCACGTATTGTCTCAGCATCTGTCTCGACCCAGGGAAAGGACCGGAACTTGTCGTTGTACGGCTTGGTTGTCGTATGGGGAAAGTGAAAAAGTAACGAGTGCGCGAAATCTCTCCAGATCAGTTGCCGTAGATACGAAGAAACCTTGGTCTCCGCTTGCTGCTCAATCCCAAACGCTTGTACAGTCTGCCAAATTTGACGTGGTGAAATTTCACCGAAATGCAAATGTGGAGACAAACGAGAAACACCGTCTACCGCAGGAAAATCTCGGTTCCGTTCGTAAGTCGCAACACTTACATCTACAAACTGACCAAGCCGTGTGCGAGCAGATCCCTCACCTGGACTCCATGCCGATTCGATACCACTCGCCCAATCGAACTTGGGCATCAATTTGAGGTCGTCGGCCGTCACACCACGCGGCCAACGTTTCGGAGACTTGAGGCAACTAGGGGTCCCAACTGGAATCTCAGGATCGAAGGATTTCACACAAGCTTTATAGAAGGGTGTGAACACCCGGAAAGTTGAGCGGTCGGGCCGCAATATTTCCCATGGCTCATAGAGTACACACGCCTTAAAGCTCTCCGCATCAATGCCATGCGCGTGGAGCTCCTCTTTTATCTTAGCGTCGCGCGCAACATTGGCCGGATCATAGAGGCGATTCCAGTACACAACCTTCGCGTCACTTTCTTGAACAAGATTCATCAGTTGCGCTAGCGATGGACCTTGACGAATGACGAGCCGAGATCCCTGCGTGCGAAGTGAGGCGTCTAGCGAGACAAGACTCTTGTGCAACCACCACTTGCTCGCGGCACCAATCTGCCATGGCGCTTCTTCTTCCGGCGCGTGGATGTAAACTGGTACGACGCTGTCAGCGTTTCTAACCGCAGCATTGAGCGCTGGGTTGTCACTCAAGCGCAGGTCACGTCGGAACCAAACGATCGCTTTGTCTTTTTTCATGAATTCCACATCAATGGCGAGATCCAAAGTCCATTGGAATACTGGACGTTCATTTGCCCAACTGCAGCGCGTAAGGTAACGCGCGATTGGAGCTCCCCTCTTGATGCGTAACAGAGCCGCTCGGCGGCCGCCCGCATACGCAGGGTACTTCATACCGCGAAACGCGGGATTCCACTGCGTCACCAGGTCCGGCAACTCATCGACTCGCCCCCAACATTACAGCAACGATTCGATGGTGTTGACGAGATCGGTGTCCAGCGGACGAGTTTGACTGGGGAAACTACCTACAAGCCCTCCGTTTCGATTAAACAGATACTTATGAAAATTCCAACGCGGATAGTCACCTGAGAGCTCCGCGAGTCCCTCATACAAAGGATCTGCATTTTCTTTAGCGACCTTGGTCTTTTCAAACATCGGAAACTCGACGCTGTAAGTGAGACGACAAAACTGCTGGATCTGCTCTTCGCTTCCTGGTTCTTGCCCGCCGAAGTCATTGGATGGAAATCCGAGTACCACGAACCCACGATCGCGATAGCGACGGTATAACACTTCTAAGCCATCGTACTGCGGGGTAAATCCACACTTGCTCGCTGTATTGACGACCAGAATCACATTACCTGCGTATTCGTCACAAAGGTTAACCGAAGTTTCCGAGTTCAAATACCGCTTTTCGATATCCAAGGCGGGTGAGCAGTCAGACGTTTCTACCCCGTATGCCAAGGAGCCAACCATCAACCAACATACTGCTAGAGTGATTATGCGCACAGCGTTGTCGTCTCCTCTATAAGGTTGTAAAGGTTTTTCGAAAACCGCAGAGAACACTTTTAAATATCGATTCAAACATCGTCGACGCTTTACGCTATTGATGCTACAGCTCGTATTGTGAAGAGATCGTGAAAGTCGGCTTTGCCGAACTGCTGCCGGGCCTGTGGATCACAGCTTTATCATACACGGGTCTTCTCGAATGTTGGAGTCAGACAAATAGCCGCTCTGGTACATCTGCGTCTCGTATAAGGTCGACATAGCACCGAACCAGAAAATCAGTCATCTTCACACAATCTTCTCACGAAAGTTACTCGGCCTTCATGGGCGATGGTGCAACATCCGCGTATGGACGCAGAGGAATTTCATACTAAAGGGTCTAAGTGGCGACGCCTCTTGGGATCTTTTGCGGCGGTTGCCGCGGCATTTCTTATGGTTTGGCTCTTGCTTGGCATCGCCGACATCTTGCCGCTACCTTCCGGCAATTTAGGTTCTTCGGGCGTTCGATTACTTGGAGAGGCCGCAGCAGCTGCGCTGTTACTCGCCGCGTTCGGTTTTTGGGAAGGTTAACCCAATAATCTCACCCACATTTTCGGGAGATGAACTGTGTTGAAGATATCTGATGTTTTCATTCTGTTGGCCGTAATGGTCTCGTTCTTTGTATCAGGATACCTATGGTTCACCGGTAACCGAGACGAGGGAATATTCACTGCCGTCTGGGTGCCTTCAATTCTCGGCTTCGGGTTGTATTTCAAGTTATCTGCGCTGAACGCCGTCACCGCAAAGAATATCGCAAGGAGGTCAGACTAATGAGTAACACCTTGTTATTCGCCTGTGGTCTATTCGTGTTCACGATGCTCCTTATAGGGGTAGTACTAACGGTATACGAGTTCCGTACCCACATTGTCATCGATAAACATGCCAACGATACTGAAAACCATGCAAAAACAGCTGGGTTGACCCGCGTTTTGGAGCTAGACCGGTAGTGCTAGGGGACGTAGCACAATTCCTCTGCTTCAGGAGAGCAGCAAAGCCTCACCCGATCTGCAAGATGGCCGGCTCAAAAACGCTGGTTTTTGTTGACTGAATATCGATCGCTTGCTTCGCAGCACCGCGCCCCTGCTTGACGTTAGCCTGCTCTCACAGTATGAAGAAGCGGTGACAGACCGTCTTGTAAGGCAGTGCGTTGATTCTATCGGCGTCAGGCCTTAGTCTGCGCTTAGCGGGGTAGAGTCGACGGCGATTCGCCGTCGTCTGAGTTTGGTTTCGCGTTATTCCGAACTGATCGTCTGTTCTCTAATATAGCCAGCAAGTCATGACCAAAAGAGACACAAAACCTTCAGTTCGCATTGGGGTGAGCAGCTGCCTCTTGGGGCAGAATGTTCGATATGACGGTGAGCATAAACGTGATAGTTTCATCACCAATGCGCTTACCCATTACTTCGAATTTGTGCCTGTGTGTCCCGAAGTCAGCATTGGTCTTGGTGTACCGCGGCCACCTATTCAGCTTCGCGGAAAACTGGAAGCAGCCAGGGTCGTCAGTGTAAA
>JAOTYS010000261.1 GCA_029861795.1 Gammaproteobacteria bacterium
GCAGATCCTCAGACTGTTAAGGGTCCCATCTAGAGGGGGGCGGGGGCAAACTTTCGTTTCGTGAATATAGTCTTATAGGTGCTTGTCGTGGTCGAGCAATTTCAAAAGAGCCTTTTCTAAAAATTTTTTTGGAAAAACAAAAGGGGAATGTCCGCTTCACCCTCGAAAGCAGACGTTCCGGTATTATCGGCGCTTAGGTTTGCTGCTGACCCGAATCAGTCATTTGAGGTGACACCCTCGATATAATACGTCTGCATGGATACGAACAGACAAGCAAGTGGCCCGAAGCGGCAGCACTTTGTTCCTTGCTGCTATTTGAAGTTTTTCGCGCATTCCGGAGATTGGGCCGACGGGCGCAAAACGCGCGTATATTTTACTAATGGCGAAATTTCACGCTGCGTGCCCGTTGAAGACGTTGGTGCCGATGATTTCACTTACTCGAAAGAGTTTCCCGAGTTTGACAATGAATTTCACAACATGGAGCGAGACTATCCTCCAATCGTCGAAAAAATATTGGCATCGGAAAGCCTCACTAAAAAAGAGTACTTCGGCTTAGTTATTACGATGATAGATTTCAACCTCCGCAACATCGCCTATGAAAATAGGTCCGATCGTGAGCGGAAGGACGTTTACGGCGCGATATCCCGATCGTGCATGGAAGATTTATTCTGGGAGGCACCGGGGAGAGGAACGAGTTTTCAGGAAAACTTGGACTGGCTCGCAGAGAATTGGCGCATACAGGCACTGGAAACGGAAAGCGGTGAGAAGTTCATAACTAGCGACAATCCGTCGACAATCTACTGCCACGAGCGCTTCGGTCGACCAATATTGATTTACCTGCCAATACACCCAGATAAGGCAGTTATTGCATTCGATAGGCGCTATATACGAGCAGTTTCGCGAAAGGTAAGCGACGATGCGCTGAGCATATTGAATGGATTACAGGTAAATCGTTGTGTGCGCCATGTGTTCTCGGAGCACGATACGTTGGCAGCCGACCAGCAAAACGTCAATTCACTTAAGGAGCTGTTACAGCGAGAGAAACCGAGTCGATTTGCTACGCAAGAAGGATTGTGGCAACGAGACTATATTAATATCGCCAGCCCGGCAGTTGCCCGCTTCCAATTTATTCGGCAACGAAAACGAGTTATCTCTGAACTCAGAGAAGCGATCCGATTAGCAATCAGCAGTAGATACCGATGAACGCTTCTGGAGATTGGTTTCTCTGGCACTGCTGCGGCAGACGCACTCGCGATGCTTGACCAATGAAAAACCAGTATTTCGGAGACATCAACGATTACAAAAAGTATGGTTTGCTACGCTCGATTATCACGGCCACCAAATTTCGTGTTTTCGTAGCGTGGATGCTGACGCCGGACGATGGTGGCCTAGACGGCCAGTTTACTGCATACATCGACGAACCAGGAAAGTATAGGGATCATGATCCAATTCTTTTCGATGGGCTGAAAAGATTTCTGACAGAGAGCAAGGAACGCCACGTCGGGTTGATTGAGACAACTGATCTCGTTCCAGGGGCTGTGTATTTTTCGAAGATAACGCCCGATTCCGCTTCGCAAAGAGCTGAATGGTTTGCTTCCTTGTTGGACTGTCTGAGCGAAAGCGATCTGGTTTTTCTCGATCCAGACAACGGCTTGGAAGTGAAATCAACGCCTTATGGTCGAAAATCCTCATCAAAGTTTCTGTACTGGCGCGAAGTCAAAGAGATATGGTCCGTAGGTCAGTCGTTGTTGATTTACCAGCATTTCATCCGAGAGAAGCGCCCGCAGTTCATACAGAGGATGTTGGAGGCTTTTCATACGGCGACTCCAGGCTCATTGGTCGAGGCGTTCTCGACGGCCAACGTCGTCTTTCTCATGGCGCTCCAGCCCGGTCATCAGCGGTTTAATGGCGTTATACTCGATGCTGTGCAAGCGCGTTGGCAGGGACGAATTAGGCATTGGGACTTAGACCAAGGTACCTAGTGGATATCTGGTAGTTGCTCGCTTTGCCTCACAAGCAGACGACCTATGAGAATAATTGATTGGATCGAAATAGCGTGAGCAGGGGTTATGTCTATATTCTGGAAGTTAGTGATATTGATCTGCCGGTCTGCAAAATCGGTCGGACCATCAAGACCCCGCAGGAACGTTGTGCAGCTATTAATCGAAGCTCTACAGGAGACTTTCTTTGGCAGGTCGCCTACGAATTTTCTGTGAGTGATTGCGATCAGTTCGAACGGATCGTCCACAAGAAGTTAGAGCCGTTCCGTCAAAAGGGCCGTGAGTTCTTCAACGTCTCTGCAGAAGTCGCCGATAATGCGGTACGGTCCATTCTTGATCGACAGACTGAAATTCAAGAAGTAGAACCGCAGCAATTGGCGGTGCCTGACGAGCACACTCCGAATCCGCTGAAAGCGAAAAAGCCTCGGGGTATTAAGTTTCGCCAAAAAGACTCCGAGTACGCAGACATTCTTGCGCTTTTTGCAGGGCTTACTGGATGTAAGGGGCGGCCTTTCGGCCAGCTAAATAAGCCGTACTTCGGAATGAGCGATGGCAATGAAGGCGTACAATGGAATATCGCGATCTACACGGACCCCGAGGAGATTCAGCTTGGCGTGAACTTGGAGGGCCTCACATACGCTAACTGGCCCATAACGACCCTGATACTTAATGAACTGGCGAATCCGATGTTTTTTGAGGCCAAAGAGCAGGTGGCGGAACCTGAGCGGATCTATTTGCGAATGACTCGTGACGCGTGGCAAGCAGCATCCAGACCGAGCATTCTCGAGAAATACATTGGACTCGGTGATATTTCGATACAAGTCATTAAGCCGCACCAATGGAAATCTATGCTGATCGAAGCTCTGGAATGTTTGTCGGAGGACAAAGGATACCGAGGCAGAAGCAAACAAAAGGTCACTCTTGCTAAGCAACCCAATCGTGGCGAACAGGTCCGAACTATGGAAGTGTCACCACATCTGACGGTGTGGACGCCAATCGAGACAGCCGGCGATATGGAGAGCAATTTGAAGATGGGAAGAGATGGATTGACGCCCGTTTACAACTGGATGTCGAGCGCAAGCCAGTAAAGATGAGCGTCGGCTAACCGCTCCAAAGCAGACATTGGGCTAGACTAGCTGTGAAAGGCCGCTGCTGACCCGAAGCGGACATAGGGCCATTGGCCTCACACCGATGAAATTCTTTGCGCAGCGATTCGCTGAACATCTCACCCAGCGTCTTCGATATGCCGGTTAAGCAGTTAATCCCTGTTCTGCGACAGTGTCCCCATAGCGATAATCGGCTTAATACGTAGATATACGTATAAACGGGTCTATAATGTAAGTAGCGACAAAGGCAAATCCAGCCAAAGCTGGTGACGCAAAGCCACGGGTCCTCGCTTCCTCCGAGAAGCCATGGATGACTCCCCGAAGGACCCCAAGATCGCCGGGCTACTGATCTAACGAATCTCAGCGCGACGAATAATTACGGGAGAAAACGATGCTAAATCATAAAATTACGGCATCGGTGGTTATGCTGGGGATGGCGATTCTGCTTAGTCCGGCAGCCTATGCTGCGAAGCCCGGTAAAATCAAACCCGATAAAATTGATGTTTGCCATGTTCCAGAGTCAACGCCGGACAATCTGCACATTATTAATATCAGCACCAACGGTAATGCACTTAATGCTCATCTATCCCACGGTGATTGGGAAGCGACCGCTGAATTGTGTGATGCTATTCCCGATAATGATTGCGATGGTGAACCGGACCCTGTAGCAGATGACGCTGATTGTGTTGCCATAAATGGCGGTCCAGGCTGGACTTGTCAAATTGGTATCTGTAACTCACCACCGACCGATATTGCACTTGATAGTGCTGATATAGATGAAAACCTGGCGTCCGGTACACCAGTCGGAATGCTCAGTAGCACCGACCCAGATTCACCCGGACCTTTTACCTATACTTTTGTCTCCGGCGACGGCGATAGTGACAACGCATCATTTAGCATTTCTGGCTCACACTTACTAAGTTCAGCGACCTTTGATTTTGAATCAAAACATTCTTATAGCATTCGCCTAATGACGGATGCAGGTGATGGGGGTACTTATCAGGAAGCCATCACCATTTCAGTGAATGATATTAATGAAGCGCCTACAGCTATTGTCCTCGAAAACGATAGTATTCATGAAAATCAAGCTACTGGCTCTTTGATTAGCTACTTCACAACAACCGACGTAGATGCGGGCGATTCTCATGTCTACACTCTGGTGGGAGGTCCTGGTGATACCGATAACGCTTCGTTTGACATCGTTGATGACCAACTTGTTAGTGCTGAGAGTTTTGACTTTGAAACTCGAGATAGCTATAGCATGCGTGTACAGTCAGAAGACAGTGGTGGCTTAACAATCACACAAAGTTATTCAATCACTATCATTGATGTGAACGATCCGCCAACGGCGATTACTCTAAACAATTCCGATGTCGATGAAGAACAGGCAGTGGGTACAGTAGTGGGTACCTTCACCTCAACCGATGTTGATTCTTCAATCTTTAGTTACAGCCTGGTGGCGGGCTTTGGTAATGCTGATAATGCATCGTTCTCAATAGTAGACGATCAACTGCAAAGTGCGATAATCTTTGATTACGACGTGCAAAACAGTTTCAATATTCGAGTCCAGACCGATGATGGTGACGGTGGTACTTTTCAGGATACTTTTACCATCACAATTAACAGTATTTATGGAGACGATTACTTCCCTAACGGTGTCGCTGCAGGAGACGTCGATCAGTCGTCGGTCGTCCTGTGGGCGCGAGGCGCGTCTCCAGGAACAATAACATTTGAGTACGGCCGGGATCCCGATTTCTCCGACCCCCCTGACGGCGTCCAGCACAAAGAGGTTGTCGATCCAAAACTCCCCGTCAAAGCCGACATTTCGGGATTGCTCGCGGGAACGCAGTACTATTACCGTGCCTGCCGCGGCGGCACGTGTCAGCTTTCAATGCTGCCCGGTTTCGAAGCACGTGGCAGTTTTCGCACCCCCTTTGCATTCAAAGACGGTAAAAAAGGGCTGCGATTTGGTGCGTCTTCATGCTGGCGTGGCGACCTAAGACCTTTTGTGTCCATCAGGAATGTTCCCGACCGAGACCTCGATTTCTTCGTTGCCCTGGGTGACACCGTCTATGCGGATAGTCCTGCAACTTGGGATGGTACCGATGACGATGATCCCTCCGGAAACCGAGCTATAAATCTTCAGGAATTTCGACATAAGAACGCACTCAACTACGAGGGGCCACCAGAAGAAAACTATTTCGCCCTCGCCCGTGCCTCGACAGCCTCTTTCGTCACCATCGACGATCACGAGATCATCAATAATTTTGCGGGCGGTGCGCACCCCACAAGCCAGGTAGATACCGCCGAATGCAGTAAGGAACAGTTGGGTATAGGGCCTTTTAATGTATGTTTTTGTGATAAAACCAAAGATCCCCCGGATGCAAACTGCATTAAGCAATTCATCAATGAGACTGACTTGTACGAGGACGGGTTGCAAGCGTGGTCCGAGTACAATCCTGTTCGCGAAGAACATTACGGTGTTACCAGAGATTTTCGTACCGAATATAAAAGAAAACTCTATCGTTACCAGACCTTCGGCCAGGATGCAGCGCTATTTATGCTCGACGCGCGTTCTTTTCGCGACGAGGCGAAGGGAGGGGCCGCGGCGTACGATGCAGACCGAACTATGCTGGGGGCGGCACAACTGAGCGAGTTGCTGGAGGATCTGAGTGCGGCTGACCAGCTAGGGGTCACTTGGAAATTAGTATTCTTGCCTGAGCCGATACAGCGCATGGGTATTATTGAGTCATCCGATAGATTCGAGGGCTACCAAGCAGAGCGAAGCAAAATTCTGAGCCACATAGAAAACAACTGTATAGATAATGTGGTCTTCATCTCCGGTGACATTCACGGAACGCTGGTTAATAACCTAGATTACAAAGACCCCCTTCCTGACATAGATCGCTATTCACGCACCTGGGATATTAGCACTGGTCCGGCTGCCTACCACCACCCCCTTGGAATGACATTGCAAAAGTTGCCCGGCCAAAAGGAGGAATACGACCATTTAGATCGGGATGCTCAAAACGAAAAAGTGAAGGAAACTTTGAATGCCCAATTATTCGCAATTGGCGCGCCTCTGCTCGGATTAGGCCAAGAACTCACCTACCCGACCCATAAGGACAAATACAATCAAGACATCCCGGCAGAAAAAATATCCGGGAGATGGGATTTGACCAACATCTTTGGGTGGACCGAGTTTGAAATCGATGCCGAAACGCAGATTCTTATAGTCACCACCTATGGAATACCCTTTTACGACCCAGTGGAGGGATACGGCTTAGACTTTGATGATTATAAGAGCGCAGAGCCTGAGGTTAGGGGTAAGTTTACCGTTCGGCCTCACGTTCGAAAGGAGGAGGGTCAATTCTGCGGCAAAGATGTCGATTGCGATTCGTGTAATTGTGCTCTATTAAGCGAAGGCGGCATTTTGCAATGCGTCGCG
>JAOTYS010000262.1 GCA_029861795.1 Gammaproteobacteria bacterium
GCCTGCATATGCTTTTGTCGTTAACAAGCTGCCTGGTGCAGCGATAGCGATACCAAGAGCGGCCGACTGTTTTAGAAAATCCCGTCTGGTAATCTCTCCATTTTCCAGCTGCATGCGTAGTTTATCTATGTCTTTCATGTCTCCTCCTGTGAGGTTGGATTATGTTCTTGGCTCATTTTGGAATATGAAAAAGCCTTAATGGGGTCTATTTGTTTACGATATCTTGGCGACAATATTGACAGTCCCTGTATTAGGGTGGCATGACAAATCGAAGGGATTGGTCCTGTTTAAACTGTCGGTACAGTCCATTGCGCCATGCGATGTTGCGCCGGTATCTCTCATGCATCAACTCTTCATCCATCTCCGGCGTTTCGATAAAGTTTTGATCCACATCGTCAATGTATCCAAGATGCTGCTTCAGTCCTGTTTCAATTTCCAGACCGGCAGTGCGCCAGGCTTCATTACCACCGTTTAGTACTTTTATGGGTAGGTTGGTGTGCTGTCTGAGATCGTCGGCGGCGAGCCGGGCGAGACGGCCGCTGACACTGGTGAATACGATATGTTCTATATGATCAGGTAACGTGAAATCTTTCGAGAGTTGAGATCGAGATGCCCAAACAGAATCAGGAATATGGGCTCTTCGATAATATTCACTAGGTGAAAAATCAATAACAATCATATTCCCTAGTAGCAGCTGGCTTGCCAGTTCGCTTGGCGATATGGTTACCACATTCAGTTGCTCGATCTCCGGGTAATAGTCTGGTTCTGGTCCTGCCACAAGTGGTTGTGTGTTTTTCCAATCCCTCACAATCACAACATCAGACCAGCCCAGTTGTTGCATCCAGCTTGCCGTAATCTCAGCCCGCGCACAGTCTGCATCCGCTAGCAACCCCAGACGTGCGTGTCGCGTGGCGAGATGGTCGATGGTCATACCGGCGAGTTCACCACCGGGAATCGATATTGCGTCAGGATAGTGACCATCGAGATATTCCTGCCCACTGCGCACATCAATCAGGTAGCAGGTACGATGGGGGTTTTCTCGGCGCCATTGAATGAGCTGCTCAGGAGTGAAATAGGTGAGATTAAATCGGCGTGCAAGTTGTTTTGCGGCGTTTGCTGCGAACTCTTTCGCCGTCGGAGAGATATCCGCTCGCGCAATGGTTTGATTGTTCGCTAACTCGCCTCCGGCCAGCACCCATCCTCTGGTGCCGTCGCGTAGAGAGAACACCGGGTTCGCAATCGCACAGTTCAGCAATCCCTGGGCGCCCAGTGCGGCCCGGGTGATGCCTGCACAATGCACGACTACTTGGGTTGTCGGATCTGGCGCAAGGTCAGGTATGCGATGCACCACCTCGGCGGCGGGGACGCTGATGGAGTTAGGTAGGCTGTTGGCGGCGTGTTCACTTTCGGCGCGGGTATCTATCACCACGGTGTCCTCGCACGCATTCAGTTTGGCTATTAATTCATCGGCCGTGATCACCGGTGTTTGATAATGTTCCTCGATAAAGGAACCGAAAGAATGGGCAATCACATAATTGCCGTCGATCAGACTATAGCCCGCCCTAGACCAGGCCTGAATTCCTCCCCGCAGAATATGGAGGTTGTCGTAACCCATTTTCGCCAAGGTGGCTGATGCGCGCTCAGCGACACCGTCGTCGTCATCGCATAGCACGATTCGGGTTTGCGCTCTCGGTATAAAACGTCGGATACGTAATTCCAACCGTGACAAAGGCAGATTGGTGGCGAGCCACAGATGTCCCACCGCAAAGGCCGCGGCTTCCCTCACATCCAGCAATGCCATTTCTTTCTTATCGCCGAGCATCCCCTGTAATGAAGTTGCATCGACGTAACTTACCACTGGTGCTCGTGTTGTTGGATTCATAGTCCAATCGCAATACACATGGAGAAATCTTTGTGTGCATCGGCGTAGTTTTCGACATAGGCTGATCGGCTCAACCCAGTCTTCAATTTGGCATCGCACATCTGGTCATGTTTTGTTTGATTAAGAGGCAAATCGGAGTGAGGGTGGAACCAGATCATCGCCGGCTAATCATTTGCTAGTCATTCTCCTCAGAGCCTATGTTAGCTCCGATTCAGCCTGAATAAAATTGGCCTGTGGTATGCAAAAATGATGCTTGAGCCTCTCCCCAGCCTTCAGCGCTCCCTTAGATACCGATTTCTCCTAAACACTCACAAAGCCTATGTATTCTGACGCTATATGATCTCGAAATTGAGCAGCACTTACACCAAGATTGTAAGTGTGACTATGGCACCGCATAGCACCACTCTTTACGCCTACGAAACAGCGCAACCAGCTCTACGCTCAAGTCTGAAGAGTTGGTAGGACCTGCTTTCCAAGTACGTCAATCAATTCGCTCAAGTTCCTACCACGCGCGGGAAACGGCCAAAGCGCAGCCTGGTGAAACCCAAGCTCGCGTATTTCAGCGAGCTTATCGACCACCTCCGTCACGGTGCCCGCCAGTGAGAATTGATCCAGTAGTTCATCTGGAATTAATGCTCCTAGTTCTGCCATTTGCGTACGATCGAATCGATAGGCGTGGGAATCCATGAAGTCCCGGGCCTCTTTCGGCAGTTGCACGCCAATATGTTCCAGGATCTCTCGACTACCACACATCGCAACGGCAACACCAATACGAACTGCATCGCGGGCAGCTTCCCGGTCAGGCGCAACGCTAGTATACAACCAAGATATCTTGTGCAACGCATCAAGCCGCCTGCCCGCTTTTCCAGCACCGCGGTTAACATGTTTCAGACTCCAAGCGATTCCAGCTTCGGTAGCGTGGCTCGCGATGACGACGCCGTCCGCAACAGCACCGGCCGCCTGCAACACTCGTGGACCTCGACCCGCAACGTAAATTGGCATGCGTCTGGTCGGCGTGAAGTCCAGCTGGCCGGGACCGAATTGAATTATCTCTCCCTCAAACATCACATCACGCTCACCCGCGGTGAGTCGATTCATCAATTCAATCGCCTCGCGAATTGCTAACGCAGGCCTGTGGCGGCGTATGCCAAGCTCGCCAAATCCACTAATGCCGGCCCCCATGCCGAGTGTGAATCGTTCGCCACTCAATTCGTCCAAAGTGGCGCCCGCAACCGCGGTTAGTGCAGGATGGCGAATGAAAGGATCGGTCACCATGCAACCAATACGTAGGTAATCGCTGTGATCTGCGGCCAGAGTCATGTTGACGAATACGTCCCGATGGAATCGCTCATCAGTGAACCACGCCATGTCGAACCCAAGTGTTTCAAGTTGTTTGACAAGCTCGATCAGTTGTTGTGGCCGGTGCTCCCCGACAATGCCAATTCCAAACTTCATGCGGTCGAATCTCCAGGATCAATCATGCGGTTTCCGGGGGGCTGTTCTATTCTGCGCCTCGCTCTCTGCGCGCGCCATTCATACCGCCACTTACCAACGACGAAAGCTCGCGTTCTCCTCATCGGTCAGTACACCCATTGCGATCAGATCCACCAATTGCGAAGCCACCGGCACGGTATAGTGTTTGTGGTCCCAATAGTTCTCATCGCGCGTGGTGATGCTCGAATGAATCATGAAATCTAACATCCGTGCGTTGTCGTGCGCCTTGAACGTCTCTGCGATGCGTCGTTTACACTCATTCCATTTTACCGCCTCGAAAGAGCCAGGGGCTGGCTGGAAATAATAGTGATACGGCACGAAGAAGGCGACCTTCACTGTCTCGTCGCTCAATTGGTCTAGCATGTTTGAGAGCAACTCGATGGCTGGGAATTCCAACGCCGCAATTGTCTCAGGTGCAACGACCACGGGTGGATCCACCGGAGCCTTCTCCAAAGGTTGTTCCGACTTGTAGATATTGCGCCGCGCCTTTGCAATGTCATATTCATCCATGGGATTGGTGAAGACTGTGTAACCATCGAGTCCAAATTGGTAACTACCGACGCCTATCAAATGTAGGAATTGTCTCCACGCATGTCGGAGCACACGCCCATTGTATGGCAAAACATCGTTGTAAGAATCTTCATCGTACATCCACGTCGGGAAGTCTCCGGCAGATCTAGGCGGGATGAACTTGACAAAAAATTGCTTGGCACACCAAGTGAAATCAATGCCAAAGATTACTGTCCTTGCATTGGCATGATGACGTGCGAAGACGCCGAATATCCGGGATTGCTCGTAAGCCGAGGCCGCGTCTAGCCCGAGATTTACAAAAGATCCCCCTAGCACTTCGTTCAGACGGCGGGGTTCCAGTAGGCGGATGTTCGAAGTGCCGATGATTGCACTGTCAAAGTATGGCTTTCGTGCTAATGCCGGATGGAAGAAACGTTGCTGATCGTCGACTGGGACCCGCGCAGCAGGAATAGACAACGGCAAGGAATCGTAAGGATCTACGACTAGTATGAAGACGTATCCACCCAAAAAGAGCGTGATCAAGGAAAATGCTAGGAGCCTAAAGAAAGACAACCAACTATGTCTAGAACTGAAAATAGATAAACTCCGAGTAGACATCATCACCTAACCTCAAATATAAGATCCATAAACAGGTAGCGATGAGCGGCGCCCAAACTGGGCGGGATTTCAGAACGTCAAAAGCCAGTCTCTGGCTGGTTGGTCCAACCAAAGCGGGTATCAACGCCAGCGCCACGAACCACCGATGTGGTTGGTCAAAGACTTCAAGCGACAGCCCATTGAGGGCCACCATGGAGGCGGTAATGGCGTGAGCAGTTGCGATGCTGTCAGCCCGAAACAAAACCCAACCGAATACCACGAAAGTCATCGTGAGCAACCACGCAATTGCCTGGGGTAGGTGAACCGGAAACCGGGCGAATAAATGATTCACCACCACAGCGATGCCGTGTAATCCTCCCCACAGTACAAAAGTCCACGCGGCGCCATGCCATAGACCGCCCAGCAAGAAAGTGATTTGGAGTGCAATCGCCTCCCGCATTCTGCCGCGTCTACTTCCACCTAGAGGAACATAGACGTAGTCTCTTAAGAAACGTGACAACGTCATGTGCCAACGACGCCAAAACTCTCGTATGGATGTCGCCAGATAGGGCGCATTAAAGTTTATCGGTAATGCAAAACCAAACAGCAATGCCAATCCAATTGCCATATCGGAGTAGCCCGAGAAATCAAAATACAACTGCAACGAATAAGCCCCGGCTGCGAGCCACGACTCAGCAAAGGTAAGTATTTCACCGTTGGCTGCGCGATCAAATAAAGGCGTTGCAATCTCTGCCAGCCTATCCGCGATTACAACCTTCTTGGTCAATCCGATTAGTAACAGTGTCGCACCCCTGGATAGACGTTCATGCGCCCCATCCCGACACGGGTCTAGTTCAAACTGTCCAAGAATCTCGTTGTGACGCACGATCGGTCCAGCGATCAACTGCGGGAAGAAAGTAACGTATAGAAAGTATCTGGAAGGCGGATAGATCGGAGCCACCCCTCTATGCAGGTCGACGAGATACGAGATTTGTTGGAATGTGAAGAAACTGATCCCTAATGGTAAGATGATGTTCCAGGATTCAAACTCCCCATCCACCAAAAAGGCGAGGTTCTCCGCAAAGAAGTTGGCGTACTTAAAAATGCCGATGACAAGAAGATTTAGCGCGACCCCTAAAATCACGAATCGCCTTTGATCTCGCTTGCGATATAGACTGGCAAATAGCCAATTGAAAACCACCGAACCCAGCAGCAGCGGGATGAATCGAATATCCCAGTAACCATAAAAAACCAAAGACGCACATATAAGCAAGCAAATCCGCACCCGGGGAGATCGAGAAAACAGATAGTAAAGTGCTACCGTGATCGGCAAGAAAAGTAGCAAGAACGCTTGTGAATTAAACAGCATCGAGCGTTAGACTCTTTCAGTCGATCCTTGTTAACAATCAGCTAGCCGCGAATTATGACTGACCGATGATCGTTTCAAAAAATCTCTTCCGATTTGCGTTGATTCCAGCCTCGACTTGCCTGCTACTTGTTATGGCTGGAATTGGAGCGCAGGCAGCCGTATGGCCTGTGGATGCAGAACTAACCAATGTTGCTGACGCGGACGAATTCTCGTGGCCACTGTCGTATTGGGAACAAGCCACGGCCTCTGAAGTCGGCTTGGACAACACCAAGCTCGAGGAGGCGCGCGACTATGCGCTCACCGGCGGGGGCTCTGGATACATTATCCGCCATGGCAAGCTAGTGATGTCGTGGGGCGACTCTAACAAGCTATACGATCTGAAATCGTCCACCAAGTCGATAGGGGTGACAGCTCTGGGTTTGGCCATGCTAGACGGAAAGATAGGACTTTACGATAAAGCGATCGAACGCTGCCCGTCGCTCGGCGTGCCACCTCAAAGCAATACGGATAGCGGCTGGACCGAGCAAATTACCGTACAACAGCTCGCCACTCAAACCGCAGGCTTTGAAAAGCCCGGTGGTTATTCTCCCTTGTTGTTCCGACCCGGAACCAAGTGGAACTACAGCGACAGCGGACCTAACTGGCTTGCCGAATGCCTGTTGTATGTGTATCGACGTGATCTG
>JAOTYS010000263.1 GCA_029861795.1 Gammaproteobacteria bacterium
CCCTGGGTGATTCGGGTGGAACACAACGGTAGGGTAGCCCTGAATGACCAACAACTGACCCTGCAACGCCTAAAAGAGCGCGTCAGGGCTCTGCTGCAAAGCAACCCTGAACAATCTTTCATCATTCAACCTGCCTCAAATTCCGTGGCACAAGCAACGGTAGACGTGTTAGACCAGCTCAGTGCTGCGGGCGCCACGCGGATCTCGCTTGCACGCTAGCGCCGCGATTGATATGAAACTCCCCGCACCGATACAGCGCGAGCATGGCGAGCATATTCTGCCGCTGATCAACGTGGTGTTTTTAATTTTGATTTTTCTCATGCTAACGGCGACGGTGGAACCACCGGAACCATTTGCCGTGTCGCCTCCGAAATCTCTAAGCGAAGCGCCTGCTGGCTCCGGCGAAGAGGCTGTGGTGGTTTCTGCTAACGGTCGAATTTCCATTGCAGGTCGTGAGATAGCGAGGTCGGCTTTGAAAAACAATGTAGCGCGAATGATTGGCCAAAACGATGTAGCGCCAGTGAAGCTCAAAGTAGATGCTAACCTCAAGGCGCATCAGCTTATCCAAGTAATGGAGGACTTGCGGGCGGCGGGAGCCAAAAAACTCCTACTCTTGACAGAGTCGTCACCGTGATAACCCGGATCCGACCGCATCACTGGTTTCTGGCTCTAGTGGTCTCGGCCGCGCTCCACGCGGCCGCAGTGGTCACACTTCATGTCCCACCACTCAGTCAGCGCGCCGCGGCTGCGGGCGCCATCCAAGTTTCCTTTAGTAACGCGGTGCCAAAAAGTTCTTCCTCCGTGGATCGTAAGATGCTCAATCACCCCGCTATTGGCAGTAATGTATCTAGCGAAACAAATACCGAGGTGCTCTATAAAAAGCCAGAAGAGGTAATCCCTACTGCCAAGGTCGATACTGAGCTCGCGTCATTGGATTCTGAGCAGCAAAGCCCCGCCGCCACCAACGCACTAATGCCGATGGCAACCGAGCGGACAACCGCTGAACCCTTATCTACAGAGCGGGTGGTGCCGATACCCGATGAACAATCCCGATCTCACCGGGACAGTCAGTCGCAAGCACCCAGCAAGGCCATACCAACTCAAGCAAAAATGACCGGCGCGAAGTTTCTCACCGAGTCACAGGAAGTGTTTTCGGACACCGATCCTTCTGCCGCCGCATTGAGGCAACCGACAGCGGACTTACTAAGTGCTGGTATGATCAAAAAAACGCCTGTTGCGGGTTCGATGGAAACCGAGCGCGAGCCATTAGGCGAGTATCTGGAGGTGGTTCGCGACCGACTCGCGACAGAACATCGCTATCCTAAACTTGCCCAGCACCGCCGGCAAAAGGGTACCGCCGTGGTGAAATTTACCGTCAACCCCCGCGGCGCTATAACGGCCTATGAGGTCATATCTTCCTCTGGATATGGGTTGCTAGACGCCGAAGCATTGCGATTACTCGAAAGAGTATCTCCCCTACCGCCGTTTCCCTCTGATCTTCGGCGCAATGCACTTGTGATCAAGATGCCCATCGCGTTCAAACTCGTCTCCGCAAAACAGAATTAACGATCTCAGGCGAATCATTAGACCCTAACTTTCTTGCACGCCAGGGGTTTCGTGCCTGAGGACTCGACAAGCATAGTTGAATCCCGCGGTCTGACCCGGGTGAATACGGATGATTTCAGTATGCATCAGCAGTGGTTCATCCTGCTCATCCTCAGCGTCCACCAGAACATCAACGTTCGCACCCACCGGGATAGGTTCCACCGCATACATCAACAGCCCGTTGTTGCTCATGTTCACTAGAATGCCGTCCTCAAATTCACTTGCACCGTCAATGCGATACCCAATCGGTATATCCAGCTCAAGACGTGGTTCTGATCTTTTCTCAACGAATTCGGTGGACATGACAGGCTCCTCGATCTTCAGTGGCAGTGATAACTTCGGAAGTATCCGTACTAACAAGCCGCTAAGAATATCACGGAGCGAACGATTTGGTGACGTTGTGCCGTCACAGCGCTACCTAGCGCCGTGACGCAATGACTGTATGGGAGGTGCTAGCCGGGGGCGAATCCGCTTCGCGGAATCAGTGTCTCAGCGAAAGCAACGGTTGGGTAAATTCTTGTTGAACACCGTTGGCGTCCTGATTGGCCAGGAGAATCCCTAGTACGTTAGAGAGCTGTTCCTGGTCCGAGATGGATACTCGGGAGAATCGGACGGCTGTGGCACACTCATCCAGTTTACCCTCTACGCGCACTATCTCTGCGATCACAGAGATATACTCGCCACTCATCACTGGCAGCACAAGCTCCAGCCTTTCACCAATCCTGCCGAGTGGCAGTGATCCCACGATCTTGGCACCACTAAACGATATGTCCTTCAGCTTGCTAGGGATACCCAGCGTATCCTCGGAACTATAGTGGTCTGTGGCGAACTTGGAGGGTATCCGCACCCAAGTGGGGGCGTCCACAATGGCGCGGGCGTAGCCGCGCTTTTCTTGCGGATGTGGGCGTGCCATGTCTAATTCGGCCATTTTTTGGTCTCGTTGGCAATCACCCTGAGTGTAGACCAGTTTCCCGAAATAGGAAGTTGACGCATGCTGGTTCCGCAATAGCAACCGAACCAAAATCGCCTATCGACGTGCTTTTCTTTTAGATTCCGGCTACTGCTAGCACCTGCTGACTCCACCGCAAACGATGGCTCATCGCTTTAGTTGCGTTTGAATAGCGAGCCGAATGTTGAGCGTTTTTTGGGGGAGGCCTTGGAACGCTTACGCATGGGAGAGAGCGGAGCAGATGTGAACTGACCGATGGAGTCCTCCCCTAACTTCTTTAGGATTTCCGTCAGTTTCACCTGATCGGCTACAGCGATTCGTCCAAACCGCACGGCGGTCAGATAGCCCGTCGCATCGTGCTCAGAACGCACTACGGTGCCAATTATAGAAATGTTCCCACCCTTCGTTCCCAGCGGCAGCATCAGTTCAAGTCGATCATCCACAGTGCCTAGCTGAAATGGGCCTGCTATCCTGGCACCGTTGAAGGACAAGTCCAGCAGATGGCACGCGGCGCCGAAAGCGGATGAGGATTGCTCCGCACCAGGAATAGGTTGGGTCTGATTCCGGACCAATATCTCATAGTCGGCGGGAACACGCTCAAACTTGCGGTGCTCCTCCATATCGAGGAATGATTTCGAGGATTTCGCCATGGGGCTATGAGATCTTTACCAGCGCCGATTAAGTATACGCAACAGGCTGAAAATTGATACAAAACTTCTGCCGCTTGTCCTCCGATTTACAACGCTTGTCAATAGAGCAGGCGATTGGCGCTGGCCAACGCTTGGGACCACCTAGCCATAGAGCGATGCCGCTACGGACTGATGTTGGACGAGAACGGCGTGACTGCGCGCTTAGCTCCGCAATCATTACCTTATGAGTACTACTACCGGTGGTTGCAGCCAAAGTTTATAACTGGCTCGGAGTGGCTGCAATGTGAACGCACCGACATGGAACTACATTTGACATCGGTCACTACCCAATGGATCAGTATCGCACCGGCCGGCCCAAACTCGCGCCTTAACCACTCTGCGCAGGCGCCGCCCCACATGGGCATGGCGGTGGGCAAAGTGGCCGATGTCCACGCGCGCATCTTTCGCATCAGTTTCAGCGGCGAGCTTCAGTGTGAAATCAATGTCCCAGCAGGGTATGCTCTGAGAACATGGCAAACTTTACTCGACGCTGGGGCGTCAGGGTATTGCGTTCAGGTCCGACTGGCAAGACAAGCGGTGCTGAATTGGTCGTCGTGATCAAACACAGCTCTATGAAATCTACTGGGACAGTGGATTCACCCAATAACTGTGGCACTCGCTAAAGGTCGCCGCCGCAGAATTCTGAGAGTGCACTATACGCCGTCGACTGTCTGGGGTATCTACCTGATACACTGTTGTAGCGTACCGCACTTTCAGCAACAAGCGTTTGCTTGGGTAGACACCAGGGCCCAAGCTAGAACATCGAGATTCACCGACAATCATAATTAAGAAATCAGTGAAGAATACTGCACTTCGAAAAGGGATAGGAAAATGGGGTGTGATCTTCCTCGCAGTGATCTTCCTTAGCTTGACCGCCATAGAGGTCATAAGGTGGGCCATCTCGGCAGACCCCCTGGTGATCTCCCTTGATCAGGTGGAGAACCTGAGCGTGAAGGGCTTCTCTCGCTCCACCTCTGGTGTTTCCTTCACAGTCGAAAATCCCGGATCGTCACAACTCATCCTCCCTTTGGACGGGACAGTAGACGGAATGAAACTCCGTCTAGAGTTCGCTTCCATCGACAAGACCATTAAGCTGATCAACATATTCCCATCCAGACAGGAGCGGGGCTTTTCGATCCAAAAAATGGTCACTACAAGAGTGTTACCCCTAACCAGAACTTATGAGTTTGACCTGTCACCACATAAATTCGACAAGCTGCAGATCGATTTTCAAACCAATGGTGTTACCTCGAGTGGAACCTTAAAGAGCATCTCGCTACATCCCGTTCATGCCTTTGATAGAACGCCGTTACTTTATGTTTTGGCTTTGCTATCTGGCGTTTTGACAATTTTACCCGGCACCCTTATCTACTGCCTCATAGCTAGGCGTGATGCAGACATATCTGTGTACCTTTGCAGTGTCTTCGCTTTATCACTGTTGTTCTATACCGTTTTGTTTTTGGTTTTACTTGTAGGTCGCGAGCTCATACCGAACTACCAGAACGTAATCGTCCTCACCACTTTCTTAGTCAGCTTACTGGGTCTGCTACTTCTTATCGCACGATTCGCCCGACTGTCTTATCTCGCGGCCATAGTGCGCGACAGCCGCCAGGTGCTTATCAGTTACGGCGTGCTCGCCCTATTAGTTTGTTACGTGGTCAGTCACGACACCGATCTCCCCATGGCGAACGTGCACTATAGCTCCATCGCGGGTACCAAGACTTACAATATGTTTCGTGCCCATGACAATTACTTTCAATACTTGAACGGCAAGATCATCGCGGATGACGACTCGTTCGAGAAGTATTATGGTGATCGCCGTACTCGGAAACTGTTTTATCTTCCACAAGAACGGGAGATGTATCCAGGGGCGCTCTATGCAACGTTTCGCAGCGGCATCAATGCGCTGTCGGCATATGTGGGCGAATCATACCTGACCTACACCTTACTTGGATCCTGCTTTAATCTGATGGTGTTGTTTCCTCTATTGGCTTTTGCCCGAAAATACTTTCCCGATCATAGTCTGTATCTTTTTGCGATTGCCATTTCTCTTAATGCATTTGCCTTCACTAACTTCTACTTTACATGGTTCAAGTTTGCGGGGGCGGCGCTTTTTCTTTGCGGCCTATTTTTCCTCGCGAACAGTCACAGGAGACCCGCCAACTGGGCGGCAGCAGGGTTCTCTTTCGGCATCGGCAGTAGCATGCATGCCGGTAATGCTCTGGGCATCCCGTTGTTCTTTCTGTGGTTTGTCTATCAGAACATCCGCGAGTACAAGTTTGCTAACTGGCGGTGGATAGTGGGGCCAGTACTGCTGGTTTCGGTATTTGTGCTTACCAATCTGCCTTACTCCATGGTCAAGCAGCATTACTTCACCGAAGACCACACCTTACTCAAAACTTTTTTCCTGGCAGGGATGGGTCATCCGGACGGACTGTGGGCATCGGTTAAACTGTTTTTCCAGAGCATCCCGCTGACGGAGCAATTACCTGTGCGGCTAAACAACGTTGCACAGCTATTCCGACTCGACTCGGTCATCGAGGTCTTGACACTGGCCGGATTCCTGGACTGGAAGGAGTTTACATTCAGATGGAACGGGCTTGAGTTTGCGAGATTGACCATGTTGTTTTTTCCGTCGTTGTTCTTCCTCGCGCTAGGATGGCTATACGCACGTGTGACCACGGGCCCAACGCCTTGTCCACTCCCAGATACTCAGGGACCCAAGCCGACTACTCTGGTTCTGCTTGGATTTTCAGCCTTCGCACTGATTATGTTTATGAGCTACGGTCGTCACGAAGTGTACTTCAGCCATTCTCATCCCATGGGAGTTATACTGCTAATACATCTGCTGCTGGTGGGGTTAGTTCTGAGCCAAGGCCATCTTGTCTCAAGGCTTTATGGGGTCTACCTGGGATTTTCAGCGTTACGTCTGTTCTCGCATCTTTAGTTATGTTGCTAAAACCGTGGATTGATGGTCTCGTTATTGGTTTTGCTAAACCACTCCGCGGTTTCTTTGACGCCTTCGGAAAGATCCACCAACTCCCAAGGAGGCAGCAACGCTCGCATCCGACTGCTGTCTAGACAGACCCGCGACCGGCCTCCCGGTTTGGTGGTGTCCCAGTCGATATCCCCCTCATAGCCTACACATTGCGCAACCCGGTTGGCGAGATCTTTGATAGATATCTCTTGTTCTGAACCTATGTTTAGCGGCTCGTTGGCGTCGTAGTGCAGCACCGCTTCGATAATGGCGTGGACCGCGTCACGAATGTGAATGAACTCACGTGTCGGCG
>JAOTYS010000264.1 GCA_029861795.1 Gammaproteobacteria bacterium
GACGATCGCCGTGCCTTTCTCTATATGCAGCGGTTCCTTAAGGATGGGGTTCCACCAGTTCGCATACTCTAGCCAATGCGCTGTTGGAGTACAGCATAGGAGACGTGCACTGATCTCTGGCCACAGGTGGTTGGACATGCGGATACCTTTCGCCTGCGCGAGCGTCGCAGCCCTGAGCCAACCAGTGACTCCGCCAATCTTCATCACGTCTGGCATCACGAAGTCCGATGCTTGCGCTTGGATGGCGTGCTGCATGTCCAACGTTCCCCACCAATTCTCTCCACACTGGATTGGGGTTCGTGCCTCTCGCGCGACGAGCGCGTGCCCGGCGTAATCATGGGCGAGCGTCGGTTCTTCAACCCAAGCGAGGCCCTCATCGTCGAGAACCCGAAGGCGCTCTATTGCCTCTGCCGGCGTAAGGCATTGGTTGTAGTCCACCATGATAACCACGTCATCGCCGACGGCCTTGCGCATGGCACGCACAACGGCCACGTCGTCCCGAACGGTCGGGTAACCGATCTTGGCTTTGATCCCCTTGAATCCTCGCTTCGCCCAACTCTCGGCTGCCTTCGTGCATTCTTGCGCGCCGTCGTACCCGACCGCACCATAGGGGGGAATAGACTTCTCCGCACCGCCTAGTAACCGCACGAGCGGCATACTGTGAACGCGAGCCAGCGCGTCCCACAGTGCCATGTCTATCGCGGCTAGTGCGATACCAACAAGGCCTTGCGTTCCAAGCAATCGGAACCGCTTGGCGAGTTTTTGCTCGACTTCCGCCGGGGCCAGCACTTCACCTTTCACCAGCGTCTCGAAATTCTGGATCAACTCGGCAGTCGGCTTGAGCGCCGCAGGCGTGTAGGTGAACACCATGCTGTGCCCGCTGATTCCGGCGTCGGTGACAATGTCCGTCAAGACTAGCGGGGACTCGGTAATCACGCCGCTCGCGGTCTGATGCGGTTCTGTCATCGGCACGCGAACAGCCCGCACTCTGAACCTTTGAATCGTTGGCGACGAGTCTCTCGGCATGTTCATCTCCTCTGATCAGTGGGCCCGACTTAAATTGATCTGCAAAAATGCAGGACAAAAAATGACAAAAATATCGCACAACATCTGCAGATCTTAATGAATGAGGGGTTTCGGTTCGAATACCTACAAATAAGCAATAAAACATTCCGCCAAAGGACGGCTCTTCAGTATCCCCGCTGCAAATCCGCTACATGCTCTAGCGGCTCGTTTCGGTGGACCTTTTGGATTCCCGCGGCGATGTATTCGGCTGCTGTTTCGAGGAGTGTTTGGCTGGCCGCGTGAGGTGTCACAATAATACGGGGATGTTTCCAGAAGGGATGGCCGGGAGGCAAAGGTTCTTGAAGAAATACATCGAGTGTTGCTGTGCTGATTTGACCTTGCTCTAGCGCATCGAGTAGGTCCTGCTCGACCAGATGACCGCCGCGTGCCACGTTGATCACTGCCGCGCCGCGGGGTAATGCAAAGAAATTCTTGGCATTAAGAATTCCCTGTGTCTCGGGGGTGAGCGGTAACAAACACACCAAGATCTCCGTGCGGTTTAGAAACGTCGTCAGTCCTTCCTCGCCATGAAAGCAGTTCACACCGGTCAAGTCTTTTGGCGTGCGACTCCACCCGTTCAGTCGAAAACCAAAGGGTGCAAGCTTGGCGATCGAATCCACGCCTAGCGCACCAATACCCATGATGCCTACACTTCGGTGCCAAGGCGGTATTTGTTCTCGTACCTTCCATTCGCTGTTCTGTTGTTGCGAACGGTAGTCGATCATTTCGCGATGATGATAGAGCACACTCATCACCACGAATTCGGTCATGCCTATGGTAAGGCCGCGGTCTGCCAGCCGAACGATGGGAACATCGCGCGGCAACTCTGGATCGCGTGTCAGATGATCGATTCCGGCACCCAGTGAGAAGATCGCTTTAAGGTTCTCGTATTTGTAGAGCTCCCCTTGTGGAGGCTCCCACACAACAGCGAACTCGCCCTCCTCCGGATCACCCCAATCAGGCCATGCTCGAAAATCCAGATCTGGTATGTGCAGTGCTAGCTGCTCGCGCCAACCGTCCGCCTCTTTGAAAGGCGAATAGAAAAGTACGATGGGCATTCAGATCTAACTGATCTCGTGATTGGCCATCGTTTCCAACGCTCTTACCATGGCCGAGTGATCCCATTCGCCGCCACCACGAGCGGCACAAGCATTGAACAACTCTTGTGCAGTGGCCGTGTTCGGCAAGCTGATGTTGAGATCGCGTGCACCGCTCAACGCCAAATTGAGGTCCTTCTGATGCAACTTGATACGAAAACCAGGATCAAAAGTACGTTTGAGCATGCGCTCACCGTGCACTTCGAGGATACGTGATGCAGCAAACCCACCCATTAGTGCTTCACGCACTTTGGCAGGATCGGCACCCGCTTTTGAGGCAAACAACAATGCCTCACCTACCGCTTCGATATTGAGCGCCACGATAATTTGGTTCGCGACCTTGCAGGTCTGGCCGTCACCGTTACCGCCAACCAAGGTGATGTTCTTTCCCATTAGCTCGAACAGCGGCTTCACTTTATTAAAGGTTTCCTCTGAACCACCCACCATAATGGTTAGGGCTGCATTCTTTGCACCGACCTCGCCGCCGGATACAGGGGCATCCAAATATTCACATCCCAGCGCGTTAATCTTCTTGGCGAATTCCTTGGTGGCCGTCGGCGAAATAGAGCTCATGTCCACCACAGTCTTGCCTTGGGAAAGCCCTTCGGCAACACCAGTCTGGCCAAACAACACCTCCTCCACCTGTGGCGTGTCCGGTACGATGGTAATGATGATCTCCGCGCTCTGTGCCACCTCTTTTGCAGAAGCGCAGTCATGTGCGCCCCCGTCGAGCAGATTTTGCGGTAATGCATGCTCGTGTTTTAGCAGGTATAACTCGTGCCCCGCCGCTTGTAGATGTCCGGCCATAGGCGCGCCCATGATTCCAGTTCCGATAAAACCGATCTTGCTCATCCGAATTTCCTCCTTTGTAAACGCTCAGGCTATGTCTAGAGTCGCGCCATGAGTCTCTAGCCAACTCATTCCGGCAGCGGTGGTGGTGAGCGGTTTGTATTCACAACCAATCCAGCCCTGATAACCAATGTGATCAATATGCCCAAACAAGAATCTATAGTTAATTTCACCCGTGCCCGGCTCATGACGACCAGGATTGTCCGCCAATTGCATATGTCTGATATTGGAAAGGTTTTGCTCAATGGTGTGCGCTAAGTCACCTTCCATGATTTGCATATGATAGATGTCGTACTGAAGCTTAAGATTGGATGACCCGACTTGTTCAATGATATCGAGCGCTTGCTCCGTGTAATTCAAGAAGAAGTCAGGAATATCTCGTGTGTTAATGGGTTCGGTTAGCAACAGTATTCCCGCCTCTTGTAGCGTTTTGGCAGCGAATTTCAGGTTATCGATAAACGTCTGCCGCAGTTTGTCAGGATCCGCATCCTCTGGCGCTAGGCCCGCAAGACAATTCAACTGCTTGCACTCAAATGTCTTCGCGTAGTCAATAGCCGCACCTACGCCATCCTGAAATTCACCGACACGGTCCGGTAAGCAGGCGATGCCACGCTCGCCCGCTTCCCAATCTCCGGCAGGAAGATTGTGCAACACTTGCGTCAAGTTATGTATCTTGAGTTCTTCGGCCAATCGATCTTTGTCGTATGCGTACGGAAACAGATATTCCACACCAGGGAACCCTGTGCGCGCTGCGGCGGCAAAACGATCCAGAAACTCATGCTCATTAAACATCATAGTTAAGTTTGCGGCGAACTTTGGCATTGTCTTACGGGCTCCTCAAAGCTAATACTAGATTCGCGACTCCGCGAGAATGACAGTAACGTGTTTAGTGCGATGTGCCTAGTGCCTACTTTGTTCCAGTTGATATTCGTTTGCGGCTGAAACCCCTCTGCTGCGAGGGCTTAGTCAATCTCATAGAGGCCTAAGAGAAGCCACCCCACGGAGATGCGCCGCCCCCCTCCCGGGCTGGTCATTCCGCCGGTTCATACCACTCAAACGTGGCGTGTCACACCGCCGTCCACACGTACGTTTTGACCGGTGATGTAACCTGCGCCATCGGACAAAAGAAATGCTACGGTCTTGGCAATTTCGTCCATGCTACCGATTCGCTGCATAGGAATTCGTTCACGCGTCTCTTCCGTATGATTCAAGCTATCAATAAATCCGGGCAAAACATTGTTCATACGAATACCCGCGCCGGCGTATTTGTCTGCATACAACTTGGTGAAACTCGAAAGGCCGGCTCGCAAAGTACAAGAGACCGGTAACGCAAGCTCAGGTTCAAACGCTGCAAACGTGGTGATATTGACGATGGCTCCGTTTCCCTGCGACAGCATGGTCGGCGTTACCAAGCGTGCCATGCGCACGACGTTCAAGATCAACATATCCAGACCCGCATGCCAATCCTCATCCGAAATCTCCAACAGATCGCCCTTAGGCGGGTGCGCGGTGTGATTCACGACCGCATCAATGCGTCCGTACTTATCTAAGGTCTGCCGCACCAGTCTTTCTAGATCCGACGCGTCGGTGACTGAACCCCGCAGCCCCAAACCACCCAGTGACTTAGCAAGTTTCTCCGATGCATCGGAGCGCGACATCAGGGCAACTTGATAACCGCTGGCGTGGAGCTCCTTAGTGACGGCGGCCCCCATACCACCACCACCCGCGGTAATAATGGCTACTTTTGATTCAGCCATAAACGCTCCTCCTCTTATTCGTGACCTCGTTCATCGCACCCATTGTCTTTATGCGAAAGACGCTGAGTTTAGCGCATCTACCAGGCAGGCCTTCCATATGTTCGTCTTAAGGCGAACTCGGCTTTATACAATGTCATGTCATCAAAACCGGTCCACGCGGTAAGGCTTCATATCGATCTCTGGCGTCTTGCCAGCAATAAGTTCGGTAATAAGCCGTCCAGTGGTGGGGCCGAAGGTCAAACCCAGATGACCGTGTCCGAAGGCGTAGTATACATTCAACGCCCTGGGTGACTGAGCGATAATCGGAAGCGAATCAGGCAATGCCGGTCGATGACCCATCCACTCCATCCCATCGTGTGTTTGCAGGGCCGGATACACTCGTTTTGCCTTGGGTAGCAGCACACGTGCTCTCTCATAATTGGGCGGCGCATCCAGACCTGCGAGTTCCACCGTCCCTGCCACGCGCAGACCCATCTCCATTGGCGTGATGACAAAATTTTGTGAGGCGTAAAGAATCTGACGACTTGGGTAAACCCCGGGATCGGGCAACGTTGTGTGGTAGCCGCGCTCACTCTCCAGCGGCACGCGGTCACCAAGCTGCCTAGTTAGCTGATGTGACCAGGCGCCTGCCGCAATGACCAGAGACTCGATATCCACCGTGGCACCGTCCCTCATACTTAATCTGTTCGCTTTTGAGTCAACGCACTCAATGCGGCTCACTTCATCTTTGATGATCTTGCCGCCTTGGTGCACAAAGTGCTCAGCCAATGTGGTCACTAACCGATAGGGATTCGACAAGTGATACCAATCTTTCATCAACATGGCGCAGCCGAAATCCGATGCGATATCTGGTTCCAATGAAGGCAGATCTTCTCCGTTGATCCTCTCAAAACCGATCCCATGCTCACGACGCAGATCCCATTTCAATTTTTCAGCTTGGAACTCTGCCTCGGTATCGTACAAATAGAGCGCACCGTTCTTCTGCACGATGTTCTCGATTCCGGCATCCTGTAACAACAGATCAAAATCGCGATAGGCGAGATGACACAGGGTCGCCAACGATTTCGAGATCTCCAATACCCGCTTCTTGGTGCCGGCAAACAAAAACTTCAACAACCATGGTGTGATCTTAGGAAGATAAGCCAAGCGCAAAGCCAACGGACCGGTTGGATCCATGAGCCACCCCGGGACCTTAAAAGCTATGCCAGGCATGGACACAGGCGCCACCTCTCCGATACCAAGGCCCCCTGCATTGCCATAGGAAGCAGCCATACCCGGGTCGAGTCGATCGATAACGGTGACCTTGAATCCGCTACGCTGTAGGTAACAGGCACAGCAGATTCCGACAACCCCAGCGCCGATGATAGTGACGTGGGGTTTGTCGGTACCCTGGCAAGACCCAGTCAAAACCTATTTGCCAACGGGAAGTTCAGATCAAAGATTGGGATCGCAGTCACTGCTGCTTGTAGTCGAGAAGAGTCTGCCCGCGCGAGTCGCGGCAAGATGCCGCTCCTACCAGGGACGAAGTCGTACGCCGACACGTAGGAACACCTTCTGGGTGCGACAAGATAGTCTGGAACCGGCAAGATGCCGCTCCTACCAGGGACGAAATCGTACGCCGACACGTAGGAGCACCTTCTAGGTACGACAGGATAGTCTGGAACCGGCAAGATGCCGCTCCTACCTGGGCCGAAGTCGTACGCCGACACGTAGGAGCACCTTCTA
>JAOTYS010000265.1 GCA_029861795.1 Gammaproteobacteria bacterium
AGGTTGAAGAGTCGTTGCAATCTTCTCGGCGCGGTTGTCCGTTGGGGAATCGGTTTTGACAACGGTTGTTCCGACTTGGGGTGCTGCCGTCGCTCCGCGTCGATCGCCGTGTGCGCTGCGACAACTGACCAGATATAAGGGCCTATCGGGGTTCCGAATTTGTTCGAATCGAAAGTCATTGACCGGTCCTCTGTTTGTCTGTCTGGAACTACTGTAGAGGAGAGTGAATTTTCGTGCAGCGATCTGTTTCACAATTTCTATGTGAAAAAGTCCACATTTCCACGCCCAAGGGCGGGATGATTCATGTGACACTGCCGCGCCTATGATTAGCGAAAGAACATCGGTTACATTTTCCAACACTGAGTTAAGGGGAGATGTGCAATGTCGTTACTCGAATCGCTTGAGGCTTTGAGCTACGTGATCACCATTCTCGGTTTCCCGGGCGGCATCGCCGTATTTCTGTATCAGCAGAGGAAGGCACGGCAGAACGAAGAGAACGAACTTCATGGCATGCTCTCTGAGGAATATGACGGTTTCCTAAGATTAATTCTGGAGCATGCGGCGGACCTGCAGCTCTTAAGGAGACAGGGTGCGCCACCAAAACAACAGTTGTCTGATGAACAGAAGGAAAGAAGACACATAATCTTCTCCATTCTGATCTCGCTTTTTGAGAAAGCATATATCATTCTATATGACGAAAAGATGAGTAGAGATACCAGTCGATTGTGGTCATCATGGGAAGACGATATGCGTGGATGGTGTGAGCGTGAGGATTTTCGATCGGTGCTTCCGGATCTGTTGGAAGGGGAAGATGATGCTTTCAGCACGCATATTCTGGCGATCGCGGAAAACTATCGCTAACAGATGTGAGAAGTTGTGTTTGATCTGTATCAGTGAAAACTTCACGTTTTGTGTAAACACTGATCGTTGCGGGTTAACTTAGGAATAAGTGACCCTTCGGAGTTGGCTATGATGCAGGAATTCAATCCATTGTCTGCAACTGTTGGCGGTGTGCTGATTGGCATCAGTGCGACCCTGCTATTGTTACTGAACGGCCGTATTGCCGGTATTAGCGGCATAGTCGGTGGTGTGCTGACCGCTCGAAGTCAGGATGTGTTGTGGCGTTGGCTATTTCTTATCAGTCTTTTTCTGGGCGCCGCCCTTTATCGTGTGATTGCCGGCGACACCGAACTCTTGCCGGACCGATTCGCCCCGATACTGATGATTGTTGGCGGTTTGTTGGTAGGTTATGGAACGCGACTCGGTGGAGGATGTACAAGTGGACACGGCGTGTGCGGCCTGGGTCGACTATCGGCACGCTCCCTTGTGGCCACGCTGTGTTTTGTGGCTTCTGCAATGGTCACGGTGTTCCTGGTACGCCACGTTTTAGAGATCTCGCTATGACGCGTCTGATTACTGCCGCAATCACTGGCATGATTTTTGGAATCGGCCTTGCCTTATCGCAGATGATCGACCGCCAACGAGTGCTTGGTTTTCTCGATGTGGCGGGGTCGTGGGACCCGACGCTGCTGTTTGTATTGGGCGGTGCAGTGGGTGTCACGCTAGTGGCGTTCCGCTTTGTACTTACATGTTCGAGACCCGTGCTTGACGACAGATTTTACCTTCCTACCCGCAAAGACATTGATCGCCCTCTTGTCGCCGGTGCAATCGTGTTCGGTGTCGGGTGGGGGCTTGCCGGTTACTGCCCCGGTCCGGCAGTGGCTGGGATGACATTGGGCGTATGGAATCCGGTGCTGTTCGTGGTGTGCATGGTGATTGGATCCTGGATACGTTCTCGTATCGAGGAGCACTCCCGCGCATCTACATCTGCTAGCTCGACCGCCTGATTATCGAGTACAAATTTGTTGTCGCTCAGCGATTTGCCTTTAGGCAGGCGGGGAATGTCACAACAAGCCTTTGTCGTGTGGAGTGTTCACCCTAAGACGAACCTACAACTCAATCTCCCGTAGGAGCGGCATCTTGCCGTGACATCTTGTATCAGGTTCATCGCACCTGGAAGGTGCTCCTACATCCTAATGATGTTGTATTGGATCCTCGCGCCTGGAAGGTGCTCCTACATCCTAATGATGTTTGTATTGGATCCCTCGCGCCTGGAAGGTGCTCCTACATCCTAATTGTTGTATTGGAGGCTCGCGCCTGAAAGGTGCTCCCACAATCTGATGATCTTCGCCAGCGGGCACTTCAAGTGGCGCACCCTTACGCACAAAATCATTGCATATCGACAACAGTCAGCGCTGGTTTGCGCCAGGGCTCCAGATCCACGAGTTTCAATTTTGAGTTGGAGTCGTTAAACCGTACACTCAGCGCAACCAAGACGCAATGCGTTGAGACTCCGAAACCAGGAGCTAGATGCTATGCACACTGTGTTGCAGGCTATTGAGTCGACCCGCTATTCCTTGTTTATCGGGGGCGATTGGGTCGAGCCAATTTCGAAGCGTCATATCGAGAGTTTTGACCCGAGCTCAGGCGAACCGTGGTATGAATTGCCCGATTCGGGGCCTGAAGACGTAGATCGGGCGGTCCAAGCGGCGCGCCGTGCGCTCGCCGATCCTGTTTGGCGGCGATTGACGCAAACTGCGCGTGGCAAGCTGGTACGTCAGCTCGGCGATCTGTTGGCTGAACGCGCCCCATGCCTGGCCGAAATCGAAACACGAGACAACGGTAAATTGATTCGCGAGATGCGTGCCCAACTCGCGAGTTTGCCGGACGTTTATTATTACTTTTCCGGTATGGCGGACAAGATTCAGGGCGATGTGATACCCATTAACAAACCGGACATGTTGAATTACACCATGCGTGAACCGGTTGGTGTCGTGGCGATCATCGTTCCTTGGAACTCTCCCTTATATTTGCTCACCTCGGTGCTTGCGCCATGTCTCGCCATCGGCAACACCGTGGTGATCAAGCCTTCTGAACACACTTCCGCGTCGGCGCTGGAATTTGCAAAGCTCGTTGGGGAAGCTGGTTTTCCACCGGGCGTGGTGAATATCGTGACAGGGTACGGGGAAACCGCCGGGGAGGCTCTAACCGCGCATCCGGGCGTGGACAAGATTGCATTTACCGGCGGGACAGATACCGGTCGGCGCGTAGCCACCAATGCGGCCGCCCACCTTGCTCCTTGTGCCTTGGAGCTCGGTGGTAAATCGCCCCATGTCGTGTTCCAGGATGCGGATCTCGAGCGCGCGGCTAGCGGCATTGTCGCGGGAATCTTCGCCGCTGCCGGTCAGACTTGTATTGCGGGATCGCGTTGCTTCATTCATCAAGATGTCTACGACGATCTGCTACATCTGCTAGTCCATAAGGCGAAACATATAAAGATCGGTCATCCCATGGAAGAGCAGACAGAGCTTGGGCCGTTAGCACTTAAAGATCAACTTGAAAAAGTGAATGCCTACGTGAGCTATGGACGCGAAGATGGCGCCGAACTCATTTGCGGAGGTAAGCAACCTGCAGCGGGGGAGCTCAGTAAAGGCTGGTACTTTGAACCGACGATATTCACCGGTGTGGAAAACAACATGCGTATTGCCCGCGATGAAATCTTCGGACCTGTTTTGGCGGTGATGCCGTTTAACAATGAAACCCAACTTATTGAAGCCGCCAACGACACGTCATATGGCTTGGCCGCAGGTATATGGACTCAAGATATCGATCGTGCCATGCGCTTCGCGCGCGATGTAAACTCGGGCACGGTTTGGGTGAATACTTATCGTAGTGCGGCCTATATGTCTCCGGCCGGCGGTTTTAAGCATAGTGGCTATGGAAAACACAACGGCTTTGAGGCAATAAGAGAGTATTCCAGGCTGAAGAATGTTGTTATTGACTACTCTGGCAAGACCCAGGATCCGTTCGTTTTGAGGTTGCGTTGACTATGAAATTCTCCATCGCTGCAAATATGCAACGGGTGAGCCCGGATGAGTCCATAGAGGACGTAGCTCAAGCGGGATTGGATCTAGTTAAGCTCGCTGATGAAGGAGGCTTTGAGATTGCGTGGGCGGCAGAGCACCATTGCCTCGAGATGATCATTGCGCCCAATCCCTTCGTGTTGCTTACCCACTGGGCGGCGCACACAAAACGGATTCGTCTCGGTACCGCAGTAGTGGTTGCACCCTATTGGCATCCCATAAGAGTCGCTGGGGAGGCAGGGTTTACCGATCTGTTTACCGGTGGACGATTAGAGATCGGTATTGCCCGAGGCGCGTTTCAGTATGAATTCGACCGAATGGCGGCCGGCATTCCGCAACAGCAAGGGGGCGAATACGTAAAGGAAATGGTGCCGGTGCTCAAAGGTCTTTGGCAAGGGGACTATGAGCACGACGGTAAGTACTGGCGCTTCCCAAAAGCGACTGCTGTACCAAAGCCCTTGCAACAGCCGCACCCACCGTTGTGGGTGGCGGCCCGTGGGCCCGATACGTTCCAATGGGCTGTGGAACACGGGCTCAATATCATGTCCACACCGCTGCAAAAGCCGTTCGGAGAGGTAAAGGATCTTGCGGACAAGTTGCAGGTGGCAGTGGATCAGAGTTCTGGTGGGACGCGCCCGCGTTGGCTGGTTTTGCGTAACACTTGCGTCTATCAGAATCCAGACGATTGGCGTGTTCCCGTTGACGCGGCGATGCATTTCTCGGCTCAGTTTCAGGGCCTATTTACCACTGGCGGGACAGTGACAAACGGTTTCCCACAAGAGATTTCGTTGCAAGGTGGTCAACGTCCCCAGGACTATACGCCCGAAGCACTTTGGGAGAATATGGTGTTTGGCACACCTGAACAGGTGGTAGAAAAGCTCAAGCAATACCGAGCGTTGGGTGTTGATCTGTATTGCTACGGAGCGAACTTCGGCCTTCCGCACAGCTTCGCCAGGCGTTCGCTCGAGCTTTTCATCGACGAAGTCATGCCGCACTTTGCTGGCGAATCGATGGCATTGACAGATCAAGATATCATGTCTGAAGCCTAGTGTTTACCCATCGTGTCGCTGAGGGACAGGGTCAACACGTCACCCTGATTCACGGCGTTGGTGCTGCGCTGGACAGTTGGGACGGGGTGCAAAATGGATTACGCAAAAGTTATCGGGTGTTGCGTTACGACTTGAGAGGACATGGCGAGTCGGACAAAACTCCGGGCCCGTATGGCTTAGATGATTTTGTCGATGATTTGAAAGGGTTGTTAGACGATGAGGAAGCCCCGACAACAAATTTGGTAGGGTTTTCGTTTGGCGGCACTATCGCTCAAGCGTTCGCCCTTCGCTACCCGGAGCGCATCACTAAATTCGTTCTGATCAGTGGCATTGCCGGTCGGACCGATGAGGAGCGAACTCGGATCCTGGAGCGCACAAAAAGTCTAGAACAGGGTGGTGTTGAGTCTACCATCGATGCAGCCATCGAGCGCTGGTTCACTGTTGAGTTCCGACAACAAAACCGAGATCTTATTCAAGAACGTATTCGACGGGCTAAGCAAAACGACCCAAAGGCTTACGCTGCGGCATACCGGGTGTTTGCACAGAGCGATCTAGTTGATTCCATAAGCGAGATACAAGCACCGACTCTGATAATAACCGGAGAACATGATGTGGGATCTACACCGCGCATGGCCAAGCTGATGCATCAACGAATCAAGAATTCAAAACTCTGCATTCTCCCCAGATTGCGACATGGGTTGTTATCGGAAGCACCCGATGAGCTTGCCGCTCTGATCGACGGGTTTCTTAGCAACCCCGAGTGAGTGTAGATTGAGGAAAAATGCGTCGCGACAGGTGCTAACAAGTTGCGCACCCTATACTAAAGAAAACCAAAAGAGTTGATTAGAATCGGTTCTAGCCTTGCGCGACACCCCGTATCTCAACTTTCATATCTGCCGAGTGCATGTGGGGTTGAGGTTCAACTGTCAAAGGGGGGAGTGGGCCTGACACGCAGTCGGCCTCTGTCTGTACAAAACGTGTAGTCTCCTGTTCACCACCCTTAGAAGTGAAGTAACAGACCAGAAGTCTAAGATCGGCAGCGGTTGCGTCGAAACCTCGTAAGATGTCCTCGACGTAACTCATGGTGAAGCGTGTTTGTTCGGTTAGATTGCCTTTATGGATCGCCTTCCCCGAGTTGGTGCCGGGCTCGAAAGGCACTTGGCCGCCGATCCAAATGGTGTCCCGCAGGCGGCTGCCCTGACGGTAGGGTACGGGTCAATCCCATACGCGCTCGGGCCAGCAGTCGTCGCGTGGGATATATTTATCAAAGCCGTTCCAAAGTGCCCGCATGCCGAGTACCTCGACCTTGGTGAGTAGACCTTTGGGCCAAAGCACATGGCAAGGTACGACCGTAGCGACTGCGGCAGGCTCCCTAAAGTATGAGGCCCGCACTGCCGCCATGGCAGCCCACTCCTCCATGGTGGTACCGAAGTAGTAGCCTTCTTTCTTGATGCAATCCTGAAATGTGGCACCCAGTTCGGCGAGGA
>JAOTYS010000266.1 GCA_029861795.1 Gammaproteobacteria bacterium
GTGGTCATTTGGAATTTGATTCGACGTTGTAACCTGACTTGTAAGCACTGTTACTCGATATCTGCACCTAAGGATTTCCCGGGGGAGCTTTCCACAGAGGAAGTTTTCTCGGTGATGAATGATCTTAAGTCATTCGGCGTACCTGTATTAATTCTTTCTGGCGGAGAGCCCCTTCTTAGACCCGATATAATTGAGGTCTCCAAACGAGCCAAATCAATGGGCTTTTATGTCGGTCTGTCTACCAATGGCACAATGATAGATGAAGCCAACATCGAGGAAATTGCCCACGTAGGCTACGACTACGTGGGTGTCAGTATTGACGGCATGCGAAAAACACATGATCGTTTTCGGCGTAAACAGGGCGCGTTCGATGCGTCGATGAATGGCATTCGTTTGTGTTGTAGTCGGGGTATCAAGGTCGGACTCCGCTTTACCATGACTCAGGATAACGCCGGAGAGTTACCGCAGTTGCTTAAATTGATGGAAGATGAAGGTTTGGATAAGTTCTACCTTTCCCACTTGAACTACGCGGGTCGCGGCAACAAAAATCGAAAGTACGACGTGGCCCACGGCACCACTCGCTGGGCAATGGACTTACTCTTCGACGTTTGTTGGAAAGATATTTCAAAAGGTGTCAATCGAGAGTTTGTGACCGGCAACAACGATGCAGACGGTGTTTACTTGTTACACTGGGTCAATCGTTATTTTCCGGAGAAGGTCGGCCACATTCGTGCAAAACTTGCGCAATGGGGGGGTAATTCATCAGGAGTCAATATTGCCAATATTGACAATTTGGGCAATGTCCACCCAGATACTTTTTGGTGGCATTACAGTCTCGGCAACGTGCGCGATCGACCATTCTCAGATATTTGGATTGATACGTCTGATCCTATTATGGCGGGCTTGAAGGCAAACCCGCGAAAGGTGAATGGTCGGTGTGGTCGGTGTCGGTACTTTGACGTGTGTGGCGGCAACACACGGGTGCGCGCTTTGCAGTTGACCGGAGATCCGTGGGCGGAAGATCCCGCGTGCTATTTGTCTGATGCAGAAATCGGCATCGCAAATGCAAATCCCACCTTGAGTACATTGCAAACCGATCAGCTGCTCATGTAACACGGACGTGACTTTGGCCATCACTCCAGCGTGATATCCGCAGGCCATCAGTGCGATTACGGCATTGGTTTAGGCAAGACTGTTTTCTTGCTTGTTTTTGTGCTTGTCCCGATATTGTTCAAAACTGCGAGTGCGCAAAGCCCCATCCGGGCAAGTGCTTTGTATCAACGGTATTGTGCTGAGTGTCACGGTGCGGATCGACTGGGTGGAATGGGTCCGGCACTATTGCCGCAAAATCTTACACGGGTAAAGAAAGATCAGGCGTCAAAAGCGATTAGGCAAGGTCTTCCAGCGACACAGATGCCCGGTTTTGAGCAAGCCCTAAATGACGAAGACATTGACGCCCTAGTAGAGCATATCTACACGCCGTTGCTGGAGATTCCCACGTGGGCGCTTGAGGAAGTCAGGAACAGTCAGGTTGTATACAAAACCACCTCTGAATTGGTGGAGTCACCTGTGTACCACGCGGATCCTTTGAATTTGTTTGTGGTTGTCGAATCCGGCGACCATCACGTGACTATTCTCGACGGTGACAGACTTGAACCGATTCGGCGGTTTAAGTCTCGCTACGCGCTTCATGGCGGTCCGAAGTTTTCACCAACAGGTCGATTTGTGTATTTCGCTTCGCGCGACGGTTGGATTACAAAATACGATCTCTATGGGTTGACACGGGTCGCAGAGATTAGGGCGGGCATCAATACACGTAACCTCGCGGTGTCGAGTGACGGTCGTTTTGTAATGGTGGCGAACTATTTGCCGCACACGTTGGTCATCCTAAATGCGGACGATCTTGGGCCTGAAAAGATCATTCCAGTAATCGATGCCCACGGCACCAGTTCACGGGTGAGCGCAGTATATGATGCACCCCCTCGCAACAGCTTTATCGCGGCGTTGAAGGATGTCACCGAGGTTTGGGAGATTCCTTACCATGACGACCCTCAGTACTACGGCATGGTCCACGACTATCGTTATGAAGGACCTCCTGAGGTAACGGAGTCGTTTCCTATCCGCCGAATCGGGCTCGACGACTATCTGGATGACTTCTTCTTTGATCAGGAATATCAGCACATTGTTGGCGCTGCGCGGAATGCAAAGAAAGGGCAGGTGGTCAATCTAATTGTCGGGCGTAAGATCGCAGACATTGATATACCCGGGTTGCCCCATCTTGGCTCCGGTATCACATGGACCTATCAAGGAAGACGAGTTCTGGCTACCCCAAATTTGAAACAGGCCCTGATCAGTGTCATCGACATGAAGTCATGGCAGACCATTCGTCAGATTGAGACGCTGGGACCCGGGTTTTTTATGCGCACGCATGAGAACACGCGTTATGCCTGGGTGGATGTCTTTTTCGGCCCTGATCGCGATGCGGTTCATGTCATTGACAAACATACCCTTGAACTGGTGCGAACATTGCGTCCTGCACCGGGTAAAACCGCGGCGCACGTCGAATTCACACGGGATGGACGGTTTGCCCTACTGAGTGTATGGAATATGAACGGTGCAGTGGTGGTCTACGATGCCGAGACCCTTGAAGAGGTTAAACGTATCCCGATGAAGAAACCCTCGGGCAAGTACAATGTCTACAATAAGATCACCCGCTCCGCAGGCACCAGTCACTGACGGCATTCAGTCAAGTAGGGGTTGTATCGAGCCTCGGCCTGACTAGCATCGGTGTAAAAACGACTAGAAAGGTTAGAAAGGCACCAATCCACAATACACCTGCTATGGCAACAAGATTGACGTGATGTTGTGGTGTGATGATCGGCAGTACGACTCGAAATACAGCAGCCAGGTTGATCGTTAGGAAGGCAAAGACTACGGCACCGTGAGGTTTGAGCGGCCGGCCGGTATGACCAAGAGTAACGCGCACCATCATTCCCGTTGTCAGTACACCGATTCCGCCCACGGTAAATGCATGAATCGCCAATGCCGGTGATGCCGAACCGAGGATCGCCGCGCTCTTTAATACAAAACCAAGGATAAGCCATCCGTATCCTGTATAGAGTACCCATAGTATGGGTAACTGCCATATCTTTGGTGTGTGCCAGAGGAATAGACGTAGCCCGTTCATCGTTGCAGCGACCGCGGTCAACCCGACGATAATCACCGGATCAACAACAAAAAGTTCGACAATAAGCAGTGCGACGACAGGTGCGATAGTTAGAACGTCGACTATAGGATGCGCGGCGATCGTGACCTCTGGGATAGCTTTCTCGGTAAAAAATGGGATAACGCGTCCTCCAACGATGACCATCAACAAGACGATTACATTCAGCGCTAACTTTGTGCCCGTAGTGGCCGTGTTGGAACTGAGTCCGAGAACCTCTAGGTGTGTCAGTAAGTTTGCCAGGGCTAGCAGGAAAACAACCGGAACGAAAATGAGATTCTTGTATTTTCTCTTTCTTAGTATGGGTGAAACTAGACTCACGGCTAAAATGGGTAGAAATCCCACGTCGATTACGGTGACCAATAGGCTTGGGAATATGTCTGTAAAGTAAGGCAGAACTCGCCCGCTAAGCCAAACTGCGACAATCGCAGCGAGAGATTTGCCTTGTAATGTCGGTAGTTCTGTCCAGTTCTGTACTGCGGTCAACAGGAATCCTGCGATTACTGCGCTGGTGTACCCGAACAGCATTTCGTGACTGTGCCAAACAGTGATGGGATAAAAACTGTGAGGAGCATAGCCGCGCATGTAGGTCATGATCCAGCCGAACATCAGTAAGCTGGCACACAGGCTCGCCATGAGGAAAAATGGTCGGAAGCCTATAGAAAACAAGACGATGTTTGAACGGCGCAAATGAGTTTTTCGTACTGTGGCCAGCGTCTTCTCTTGAATATTCTTACAAAAGCTGCTGATGACACCCTACTTCGCGGCTAAGTGAAGTCAAACTTGTCCACCGGAGGTGACTGGCCTCTCAGCACCTCAACTTTGCCGGCGCAAGCGAAAGCATCTAGCCAAGTCGAGAATGCAGGCGAGCGTCATGGGTCTTGAAATGAGTCGTGAACCATTCACTAAGTCGACTTCCTAGATATGACTCGTCCAACGTCTCCTTTTTCTCGCAGTCATCCATGATATCTAGGATCTCTTCGAGTAAGTGGTCGTGATCAGCTTTGTGTTCCTGATATTGATCGTAATGACTCTCTCGCATTAATTTCTCTTCAAGGGCAAAGTGCGCTGCAATCTTGGCATAAATCTCACCGAGAAATTCAGTTATCGCGGTCGCGGAATATCTGCGCGAGAGACTCATATACAATTCGTTCAATAGCTCGATCAGTGCGCGGTGCTCGTAGTCTATGGACGGTACCCCTACCGAGAATTCCTCTTTCCACTCTACCAGTGTCACCTAGACCTCCTTCGTCATAGCAGTGAGCGCCGATGCTCTTATCCTACAACAATCACAAGTAGGATTGAGGGCGGAGCTGACCGGTTCACGCGTTATTCTTGCAAGCATCACTGCAGTATCTTGAACCCACCAGTTTCCACCTTGAAATCAATGGCGAGGTTTTGCTTTGGAGCCAGCTCTATGTTTTCGGTGAGCTCATAGTCAAAGCCCGTAGAGCGAGGACTATCGCGCAAGCGTATCACTATTTTGTGGGCGCCCGGTTCTACGGGGAACCGTTCATAGACCGTAGACGAACCATCACGCGCCAATCCTGAGGGTTGCACAAGTTGATGAAACAAAAGCTCGTCGTCCAAAAGTAGTTCCACCAACATTGATAAACGTTCGCGCGGGCAGTCTAGGGGTCGTCTCATATTGGGCGGTAGCTCGGCAATCTCCTCTGCGGTGAGGCGTCGGCACTCAGTTTGATGCTGAGCTGCGTGGCTGAGGCTGAGTTTGACTAGTGCTTTGTTAGGGGCAAGATGAATATAGGCAGGCGCTGATGAAAAATAACCAATCACAATGGCAAAACAGAGATACGCAATGATCTGCCCTATGTACTGGAGCGCTTTAACCATCGAGGACCACCGTAGGCGTACTGGAATTGACATTACGATCAGTGTTAGCGCGAGTAGCCTCCTGAAGTTTAAGCAGACGTGTACGGAACGTATTTAGCTCCTCTATCAGTTTCTTCTGTTGCGCAGCACCGCCCCAGAATTGGACGATTCGCTCTCTGGGAGCGCGCTTGCGTAGAAACGGATCACGCTCCCCGTTGATGCGTTGTTCCATCCATTTAAGACCAAGTCGATAATGACAGTCTCCTTGACGACACCCTGTCAAGAACACCCCATCAGCGTGATTGCGTGAAACGACTAGGTCGATAAACGCAGGGGGCAACATGGCGATGCAATTGAGCGAAACTATAGCGGTACCTTGCGCCTGCAGGGCTTGGAGGTTTGGGCCATGGGTACAACCAAAAACCAGAATTCGAACATCGCCATTGAGTTCTGCACAGACTTTCAGGGTTTGTTCGCGAACCTCGCGGATCGGGAGTGTGGGCAGATCAATCCCAGGCACTAATTCAGTTCGCCGACGAAATGGGGTTGAGGTCGGGCAGGCGCCTACGCAGATGCCACAAGAGACGCACAGATTTGGGTTGACCACCGCCTGATGCTCGAATGGTTTACCATCTGTGCGCGGTCCCATGGTTACTGCACTGAAAGGACAGTCGGCCGCACAGCGATTGCAGCCATTGCAATTATCCAGGTCCACCACCGCCGCCGGTTGCCGCCGTCTGTACGGCACCCATGGCAGTATTGCCAGTGCTAGAGTTCCCCCTATGAGTAGTGACCATAAGAACTGCCCAGAGTATCTATCCAACAAGGGGTAAAGTCCCAGGTAAAACCAATCCAGGCTCACCACTGAAGGCACCTGGTTCAGATTGACTGGTCCCTGGCTGACCGCAGGAAATGCCAGGGACAAACAAAGCAACATGGCCAACGTGCCCGCTGCAAGGCCCAAGGGCGGGTTCACCTTGGGGTGGGTGCAGCGTTGTATATGAACCCACAAGAGAAACAGCAAGATGAGTGGTACAGCGATATGGATGAATACCATCAAGGTAAAGAATCGACCACTTAACGTCGTATCGTGAAGAAAGTTTCTGGCTATGGGTTCGGCGAAGATACCGAGAGAGTCGAGCCATTCAGTAGTGGCGATTGCGATGTATTGTGCGAATTTGTCCCAAACCACCCAGTAGCCGCTAATTCCGGAAGCAAATACAAACCAAAGTAGAGCTAATCCGGTAACCCATGAGAACGAACGTGCACCTCGCATTCGCTCCTTTATGTATTCGCGTAACAGATGCAACACCATCACTACTACCAAGGCGTCGGATGCATACCGATGAAGGCTACGCATAATGCCTCCCGCATACCACTGGGTGTATGTGATTC
>JAOTYS010000267.1 GCA_029861795.1 Gammaproteobacteria bacterium
GAATCGAAGATAATGATTTTTTGTGGGGGGACTTTGGCGCGTGTTAACGCGACGTTGACTGGTTTGAAAACGTTCTCAACCTTGACTCGGAATTCTTCTTTAGACCATCCGAATTTGTCAATAATCTCTCGCCGTGTATTCCCAATTCTGCCGGAGCATGTTGCAAATATTTCGTGTGGGTTTGCCCCACCCATGATCAGCGCAGCCACTGAAATCCTGTCTTCTGCCGCCACTATCGCCCCGCCAATGACTGCACCCATACTAAAGCCAATCAGTCCGATATGTTGTGGATCGACTTCGGGTCTGTTCTGTGCCCAGTCAATATAGCGACGTATGTCAATCACATTTGATTGTACCCTTGCCACCATGTGTTCGAGCACCTCGACAAAATCTTCTGCAAATTGTGCTTGTGTCATTGCTGGCCAGTCGAACAAAAAGTCGTCCGCTAATATTCGCAGTATGTTCGCCCGCCCTTGCGATCGATTCTTCAACCCATCACTGATCTTACGGGACGGATAGGTATGACTTCCGTAAATAGGTAACACAATGATAAGAGGCTTCTTGCCCAGCAAAATGCTCTGGAAGTATTGGGCATGCAGTTGATTCTCTCGCTGGCCGTTGATACCGATCGACGGTATAGTCACATTGTACATTGTGTAGTGGGTAGTGCTGTGATCGCGATCGACTCGTTCAAGCGATGAAACTGGCGCGTGATCGTAATCAAACTGGGAGCTGAATTCAGTTTCTGCGGTAACCGGCACATAGTTTGGGTCAGGTACAAAGGGTTGGTAGATGCTGTTGATACAGCCGCTCAATCCAAATCCCAATAACAACGATGAGACGAAATTTCGTAATCCTGTCATTTTTGTTCGATGAACCGCGGAGCGCTTGTAGGAATGCTATGCAACCCCCTACTGATGTGCTTATGAGCTAGCATCCGATCTCTTGACCTAGGGACTAAGTGTGACCCATACCCCTATTTCCGTACAATCGCCCCCTCCACCGGAACCGCCGCCCAAGCCAGTATCGAATCGCCGACGACCACGTCATGGCCAAGTACAGCGATCCAATCAAGGGAAGCGCGAGAGCCCAAAAGAACCTCATACCGTAGAATCTTAGAGTTGGGCAATAAGACAGCATCATCAGAATCAGGGCACACAGGGCGGCTACCTTGGGAACCAAGCCTGGTATCAACAATCCCGCTATAGGGGACCAAAAGATGATCACCATCAGCACGGTACAAATCAGCAGGCGCACCACAGAGTACTTCAGCTCGGTGAAGGCATTGCGCGCTACCATATTCCAAATCGACCCGAGTGACTCATATACCCTCGTGCTGCACGCGGAATGGGTCAGTCCTATCCATGTTCTGTATCCTAACTTCTTGGCACGTTTAGCCAGAGCGCAGTCATCGATGAGTATGTCTTTTAGAGAGCCAAACCCACCGATCTTCCTAACTAGCTCGGCCTTAAGCAGTATGCATCCGCCCGCGCCTGCCGCAATGCCTTGAACTTGGGGGTTATTTGACAGGCGAAACGGATACAGCAACTTAAAGAAATACACAAAAGCTGGCATCAGCAACCGTTCCCAGAACGAATCCATACGCAATGCAACCATCAGAGACAAGAAATCGATGTTGTCGCTATCCATCTTGTGTTTCATTGCGGCTAACATCCCTGGCTCTAGCTTTATATCAGCGTCTATCAGCAAGACGTTTTCGGTAGAGACTTCTGCGAATCCTTGATCTAGGGCCCACATTTTTCCGACCCAATCCTGGGGCAAAGGTTTGCCTTGAACTAGCTTCAAATTACACTGGCTCACAGAACGTGCTGCATCCGCTGTGCCGTCGGTGGACTGATCGTCCACCAAGACTATTTGGATATTGCGGTGCTGTGCGGTAAGACCTCGCAGCGTTTCTGCGATAGTGGATGACTCGTTACGGGCTGGGACGAGTGCCGTTATGTCGTCTGGGTTTAGAACGTGGTTGCATCCGTTCGCATCAAGGCGTTCACGGGTACTCCAGGGTTGCCATGGCAATAAAAGGATTGTCGCCCACACTACCACCCCAATGATTGCGATAACCGCACCGATGGTCAAATCTCGTCAGTTCCAGATTAGTGAGAGCGCAACATATAATCTCGCTAACTCTCAATCACTACATTGTATTCAAGTCATTGAGCTTAAATCGGTGCACCAAGCTGGGATCACCCAAAGTGCTAAGCGACTGTGCGATCGGTCGTTGTCTTAACGACAACAGGCAGAGGAACAGAATGGGGCTCGTCATATAAGATCGGTAACTCTGACACCATAGGGCCGTCAGTGCGGGGCCCGCGTAGAAATACTCCCAGGGCTTTTAGGGGATGTGCAAACAGATCGTTTACTGCAGTTGGTTCGAATCCACAGTGCACCATACAGTCAGCACACTTTGGGTTCCGACCGGTGCCATACTTTTCCCAATCTGTTTCTTCAATAAGTTCTCGAAAGGTAGCAGCGTAACCATCGTCTACCAGTAGATAACATGGCTTCTGCCAACCGAAGACGTTGCGGGTCGGATTTCCCCATGGGGTGCATTGGTAACTCTGATTTCCAGCCAAGAAATCGAGAAATAGGGTCGATTGATTGATCCGCCAGCCTCTTCCTTTCCCCCGATCAAGAATATCGCGAAACAACTGTTTGCTGTGCCGACGTTTGAGAAACACGTCTTGCTGCGGTGCATGTTGGTAGCTGTATCCGGGAGAGATCGTTGCGCCCTCTACCCCCAATTCCATACAAAAATCGAGAAATTCAGAAACCTCCTCAGCGCTCTCTCCCTGAAATAGGGTGCAGTTGACCGTCACCCTAAAGCCCTTGGAAACAGCTAGCTTGATCGCCCCCACCGCTTTATCGAACACTCCTTCGCGACACACAGAAGTATCGTGACGTTGTCGATTGCCATCGAGGTGTATAGAAAAAGTGAGGTAAGGCGATGGGGTGAAAGCGTCTATCTTTTTCTTGAGCAATAACGCATTAGTACATAGATATACAAACTTTTTGCGTTCGATAATCCCGGCTACGATCTGAGGCATCTCTTTGTGGATAAGCGGTTCGCCACCCGGAATTGAAACCACAGGAGCGCCGCACTCATCCACCGCGGTCAAACACTCCTCCACACTCAGCCTTCGATTTAGGATGTCCTCTGGGTAATCGATCTTTCCGCATCCTGCGCATGCCAAGTTGCAACGGAATAGCGGCTCCAACATCAGAACCAATGGATAGCGGCTATTTCCGCGTAGTTTTTGACCGATGATGTATCGGGCAACTCGGTATTGTTGTATTAGAGGAACGGACATTAACTCACCAACGCATGTGCCTTTCTATGAGAGACCAATGCCTTGGGTAATCTAAATGTTGTGGTCTCATTTACGCCCTGCATTTCACTAACACCTATAACTCCGTACTCGCGTAACTTGCTTAATACTCTCTGGACTAGTACTTCCGGAGCAGATGCCCCGGCGGTGATACCCACTTTAGTAACCGTATTGAACCAGTTCACATCAAGCTCGGTCTCGTCTTTGATCAGGTACGCGGGCACCCCGCACTGTTCCCCTACCTCTTGCAAGCGGTTGGAATTCGAGCTGTTCAACGCACCCACCACCAGAATCAAGTCGACTTCCTTCGCCAGAGCCCGTACGGCGTTCTGCCGATTTTGCGTAGCATAACAAATATCGTCCAGTTCAGAGCCCTGAATGCTTGGGAAGCGATGCTTCAGTGCCTCGATTACATCGCGTGTATCGTCAATACTCAATGTGGTTTGCGTCACATAAGCCAATTTGCTGGGATCGCGAACCCGCAACGCCTCGACTTCATCTGTGGTTGACACCAGGGATACTGGCCCAGTGACACGACCCATGGTGCCTTCGACCTCCTCATGGCCCGGATGTCCTATGATGATTATCTCGTAGCCACGTTGGCTGTAGCGGCGAGCCTGTAGATGCACCTTTGTTACTAGCGGGCAAGTCGCGTCAATCACCTCCAAGCTGTTTGTTTTGGCCTGCGCGGCCACAGCATTGGATACGCCGTGGGCGCTGAACACGATCACAGATTCACTTGGCACCGCGTCTAGGTCTTCCACAAATATTGCCCCCTGTGCCTGCAGATCTTCGACAACATGGCGATTGTGTACAATTTCGTGGAAAACATAGATTGGTGGTCCATATATTTCAAGAGCCAGTTTCACAATTTCTACTGCGCGTACCACTCCGGCGCAGAATCCACGAGGCTGAGATAGCAATACCTGCATCGGACTACCTCCTTGCTGACCCTTCACCTTATTGCTGATCGGGCCGACGCGGTTTGTTATTGGTACCCGTTACTGCTTGAAGTACGGTTTATACGGCTTGCGATATTAGAAGGTAACCTATTGTAAAAGCTCCGTAAATAGCATTACCTGGCGCACCACCGAATAGCCTAACTTGAACCTGGCTCTGCGTTCCCGTTTGGTAAGCATAGGACAACTTGTTCCCAAACCTGGTGGGCGGAATCCAGCGACGCAGAAATACTGTCGAAATGCTGAAATGCGCCCCCGGGGTGAGTGGTTCCAGAAACTCACTGCACTATAATAGCGGAGACGCTAGCCTGGGTTGGTGGGCCGTCTCGGTTGACTAAGTGCAGAAACTAGAGAGGGCGACGTGCTGAAAGCACGGCTGGGATAGTGGCGGTGCAACGTATTTAAGAGTGTGAACCGATTGGAATAGGTGATGGTTGAAAAAAACAAATACCCGACGCTTGAGAAAATTGATTCCCCCGAAGACCTTCGAAAACTTCCAGAGTCTCAGCTGGAGGTAGTAACTGGGGAATTACGAGGATACTTAATCGATAGTGTGTCGGGCTGCGGTGGCCATTTTGCCGCAGGCCTCGGCACAGTGGAACTGACGGTCGCGCTGCACTATGTCTTCGACACCCCCCATGATCGGGTGGTATGGGATGTGGGGCACCAATGTTATCCCCACAAGATACTTACCGGGCGCCGCGATCGTATTGGGACCATCAAGCAGAAAGACGGCCTTGCACCGTTTTTGAAACGTAGTGAAAGCCCTTATGATGCCTTCGGTGCAGGCCACTCTAGCACCTCTATCAGTGCCGCCGTAGGAATGGCGGTAGCCGCGTTGCGCAGTGGTAGTGATCGGGTTGCGATACCTGTGATCGGTGACGGCGGTATGACCGCCGGGCTTGCTTATGAAGCACTGGATCACGCTGGGAGCATGGAAGATATTGACCTTTTAGTGGTACTAAATGCCAATAATATGTCGATCTCACCCAACGTGGGGGCTTTGTGCCGCTACCTAACGCGAGTACTGTCGAGCCGTTTTTATTACACGGTTCGGGAGGGTGGCAAAAAAGTGCTCAATCGTATCCCCCCGATGTGGGATCTGGCTAAGCGCACAGAGCGCCACGTCAAGGGGATGATAGTCCCCGGTGCTTTATTCGAAGAACTCGGGTTCGAATATTTCGGCCCAATAGACGGCCACGATGTGGCGACGCTGGTCAAAACGCTGAAGAACCTTAAGCAGCGCAAAGGTCCTCGTCTGCTCCATGTAGTTACAGCCAAGGGAAAGGGTTACCCGCAGGCGGAGGAGGACCCGGTGAAATACCACGGAGTGTCTCCGTTTGACCCTCAGATCGGAATTGTTCCCAGTACGCCAAAAGGCCATGACAGCCCAACCTACAGCCAAGTTTTCGGCGAGTGGCTATGTGACATGGCAGCAAAGGACGATAAGTTGATGGCCATCACACCGGCAATGCGCGAAGGCTCCGGTATGGTGAAGTTTTCCACGGAATATCCTGAGCGTTACTTCGATGTCGGCATCGCCGAGCAACATAGTGTCACTTTTGCCGCGGGCCTCGCCTGCGAAGGTTATCGCCCGGTCGTGGCCATTTATTCGACCTTCCTGCAACGTGCTTATGACCAGGTAATTCATGATGTAGTGATACAGAAGCTACCGGTGGTTTTTGCAATAGACCGAGCTGGCCTGGTGGGCTCGGATGGGCCGACCCACGCAGGAAGCTATGACTATACTTATCTGCGCTGCCTTCCCGACACGGTGGTCATGGCGCCAGCGGATGAGAATGAATGTCGTCAGATGCTCTACACCGCTTACCAACTGGATCGACCGGCCGCTGTGCGTTACCCGCGTGGTAAAGGGCCTGGAGTGCCTATCGAGACAGAGTTCTCTACTTTGCCAATAGGCAAGGCACAAAAACGCAGAGACGGCAAAGCGATCGCGCTACTCGCCTTTGGTGCGATGCTGACACCCGCGCTGGAGGTAGCGAAGAAATTCGACGCCACGGTTGTAAACATGCGCTTTGTCAAGCCCTTGGATAAGGAAATAGTGTTGGAAATGGCTTCCAACCACGATCTTCTTGTGACCATTGAGGAGAATGTGGTGGCAGGTGGTGCCGGC
>JAOTYS010000268.1 GCA_029861795.1 Gammaproteobacteria bacterium
GCAGTCCGATTTCTTGCCTTGGTCATGGCAGCCGCCGAGCGAAACGACAGTGTCATGGCTATCGTTGGGATAGGGCACTACCGAGCCGCAAGTGCCGCAGAAGCTTCGGGTCAAGAGATGTGACGATCTGTAGTGGACCACCGTGTCAGTGCTGCTGGTCCAGCGAAACTGGTCCGGGCGCAGGAACCAGTAAGTGCCGAACGCCGAGCCGTGCGCTTTGCGACACATCTTGCAGTGGCAGTTGAAGGCTTGAAAGGGCTCAGCAAGGATCTCCCAGGTGACGCTGCCGCAAAGGCATCTTGCTTCATTCATCACTACACCATTTGGTTAGAGACTGTCGACGAATTCTAAAGCGAGAGTCACGCCCGTTGAAACCCTTGAGCATCCGCTCGCTCGGGTCTGTATTTGACTGTGTTCAGCAGGTCCACACTTCCGTGTAAGGCCTGAGTTCGATCTCGTTACTCCAGGCCGATTTCGGCTGTTGATGGGCCCACCAATAGGATTCCGCCACATCATCGGTGTTGGCCATTTTTTCAGGATTGAATTTGTCGCCGTAATACTCACGCATCATGGGCATGTCCAGATCGCAGTCCAGTCTGACATGCACGATATGCACACCGTCCTTCGAATATGCCTTGGCTAGGCTTTGCGACAACGCGCGCAGTCCGAACTTGCCGATGGCATAAAGCGGGTGAGTGGCCGACCCACGCAATGCGGCGGTCGCGCTGGAGAACAGCACGCTTCCACGCCCGCGTTCCCGCATCGCGGGCAGCACCGATTTGGCCGCCGCGAACGCACCGACGACCTCCAGACGGTAAATCTCGTCGAGTTCCGCATAGGTCATCTCGAGCGGCTCGCGTGATGTGAAACTGCCGCGCGCGTTGTAGATGAGGACTTCGACCGCGCCCATTTCACGCGCAACTTTTGCAAGCGCCTGTTCAATGGTTTCCGGCTGCGTCGCGTCGGCCGCAAAGAACTTGACGTTCGCCGCTGCATTGGCCCCCGCTGCGGCCTGGGCCGCGACACGGCTGCCTTGCTCGGAGCGAGAGATAAGCGCGATGTCGAATCCTTCGCGCGCGAATTTCGCCGCCAGCGAGTGGCCAAGACCCTCGCCGGCACCGACGATCGCACAGAGTGTTTGGGGCATCATTTTTCTCCTGGTTTTTGGGTTGGCAGCGACTCCGGAATCAAGCGATGGAAGTGATGCACGCCTTGCTCCAGGGTGCCAGTGCACCATCAAGGGGTCAGAGTACTTGAAAGAATGCTTGATCGCTTTTATCTATCAATTCGGTCAGTGCTTCTTCAGTAGTTCTCCGGTTCAAGTACTCTGACCCCTTGATCGTTCTCTACAACTGAGTGGCGGGCGGTTGGAAAGGCATCACTGCGTCCTGGTGTAACTGCGCGCTTATATAGCGTCGTACACTTCCGACCCACTCATAACATCTAACGTTGGACGTAACCTGCCGCGCCCGCCACGGTTAGCCGCGGTCCACCGCGTTCACTTTGGCAGTAACTTACGATCAAGCTCTTCCCTACTCGCGTCCCAGATGTGAAAAGCAGCCTCTCTAAGTTCATCCGAACACTCCGCCAATCCCCACTCTTGCAACAGGCTCTCAGTTATCTCGCGAAACACCGGTGGCAGCGACGATTTCCTCTGCACCATTCCACCGATACGGTCTTCGCAAACATGCCTTATTCGGCCAATTCGGGAAAAGATGAGTCGAGTCATGCACATCGGACAAGGCTCCAGAGAGCTCACAAGCGTAAAGGATCCCGGATCTTGGTCGTCTCCCAGAAACGTGCGTTCAAACTCGTTTACAACCACCATTTCAGCATGCAAGTCAGATCGAAACCCACCAACATGAACCTCGTTATACCCTTCAATGACGATCTTTCCGCTTGCGTCCAAGACAACCGCCCCAACTCCATAAGTACCGAGACTCGCGGCTCGGAGGGCTAGCTCGCACGCACGAATCGCGGCGAGTTCGTCACGCAAACGCGTGGATGGAGTGTGGCTTTTGAGGAATTCACTCCAATCGCGCATGAGCCCTCCTCTGTGCGCCTAACGTTTTGGGTAAGACGCGCGCTTTTTGCGCGTCGGGCTTGACCCGCTTGTTAGGGTATAAAAGTTACTCAGTCAACAGAAATTGAAGCCGCCCATCGGTTTTTGATGGCGTAATTTCAAGAATTTCCGCGCTTACCACATTTTCCATCACAAACGGATCATTGTTCACCCTGCTTTGAAGATCTGACAGCGTCGTATTATGCGCCACAATCCCCCCGCCCAAATTAGGCTGAAGACTACCGACCAACAAAAATACGCCATCATCAAAACCGTGTCTGATCCATTCGTTGTGGCCTTCCATGAATTGGCTGGCTTGACCTTTGTTGTCAGAAAATTTAAGAAGCACGATAAACATCAGATTTATACTCCTATCATATTGGAGGGCTGAGTATATTCAGCCGTCTTTAGCTCATACCAATGGCCCGAACTATACTTGGAAGACCTAATGACCAGTTGGGTTTGGGACGTTAGGTCGTGTAGCAATTGCGCCGACCGTCCGTCAACCGCGACCTGGGCCCCAGCGATCATGAAGGCCTCGACCACGGCATGCCCGATGCCCCGAGTACCGCCGGTCACCAAGATGCGTTTGCCTGGAAAGTCGAATTGCATGGGTACTCCCCCGAAAAAATTTTGAAGCGATTACATCACGTTCATCGATCCGAGCCAGGATCAGCGTCGCCGTACTATTGCTCACCATTGGTTTTGTTCAGACTTCAGCAATGTACGAATTCCTTTGCCAGCAAGAGGTTCCTCTCGGAACCGTGGGATTACGTGGAAATGAGCGTGCATCACTTCTTGTCCGGCGATAGCGCCACAATTCCAACCCAAGTTGTACCCTGCTGGCTGGAAGTTTGAATCCATCCAGGATCTAATTTCATGCAAAAGCTCAAATGTCGCGACTACTTCGTCGGGATCCAAATCGAAGGCCGCGGGCCGATGCGCCCTAGGAACAATGATTCCGGAATGTTTCAGTGCGCCTTGATACTTGGAGTTTTGCGTGAATAGAACTAGGTCGCGTTCGAATACGATCCTGTATTGAGGGTCAGTTATGGGGCAGAATGGGCAATTCATAGACACTTGTTAGGTTTTCCAGCATTTCCCAAAGTTACTGCTCCTTTTCGCCAGGCATCCCATTGCTTTCATGACTTCTCACGGAGATTACGACAATCCCCAATCTTTGTTCAGTCTCAACTCTTCGATGCGCTTCGGCAGCTTGATTAATCGAATAGATTTTATCGACGATTGGTTTTATTTTACCCGCCTCTATCATTTCCTTGAGTGCGAGTAGTTCTTCCTCTTTTTCGCGAGCAAAAGCGAAAATAGCAGTTTTGTCCGTAAACTTGGACGTCAGTGCGGATCTTAGCATGTCGGATATACGAGGATTTCCCATCAGATATCGCCCTTCGGGATTGAGCGATTTAACGCATGCGGAATAGGAGCTTCGGGCAACCATGTCAAAGATAACGTCATAGGTTTGACCGCTTTTTGTGAAGTCTTCTGTGGTGTAATCGAAGAAATGATCAGCCCCGATTCGGCGTAGCATCTCCTCTTTGATGGTGCTGTCAACGGCCGTTACCTCGGCTCCCATTGCTTTGGCAATTTGCACCCCAAAGGTGCCGATGCTTCCTCCTGCACCGTTGACCAAAACTTTTTCCCCGTTTCGAACATTCGCTTTTCTCAAAAAGTGGAGTGCATTCAGCCCTCCCAGAGGTACTGCTGCTGCCTCTTCAAAGGTCAAATTATGCGGCTTCGGGACAATCGTGTAGCTGGCGGGTAAGCACGCATACTCGGCATAGGCGCCCATCCGAAGTTTGGTAGTCCCGAAAACCCGATCTCCCTTCTTAAACTTCGAAACGTCTTTGCCGACGGATTCGATTTCGCCCGCAAAATATCCTCCCAACACTTGATTCTTTGGCCTTGTGAGCCCCGTCGCAATTCGCAACGGAAGCCAAAACCATTTCACCGCGAATTTGAAACTCCGCAGTTCACAATCAGCCTTCGTTGCTTCAGCAGCATGAATCTTTATAAGAATCTCATCATCCTTAGGTTTGGGTTTTTCTACCTCTTTGACTTGAAGAATGTCGGGTGCCCCGTATTTTGTGTACACAATTGCTTTCATCAGATTCATCTGATTACTGTGATTGGAAGCATTACTAATTAATTCGTCGCAAACTAATCGATGGGTTTAAAGACATAACCTATACGGCGCCTCGATTCCCTCCAAAAGGCTAATCTACCGATGACGGGCACGATCTACTCCGCCTCCAGGCGACCCCTCATATCCGTGTACGCAGTCTTGATTAGCCCCAAGAGGGCCTTGGCCTCGAGTTCACCGTCCGGCCTGACCTTCACATGACGCATATACTTGCCAGTGCCTTCCAACAGGCCCGCCGGATCTGCAAGCTCGGCACCACGAAAAAACCCGACATTGACGTGCGATGTGAATGCATTGACGTATGCGAATGCCGCGTCAGCGACACAGGCGGTCGGATGACCGTCATGTAGTAGTTCTCGAACATCGTCTCCACAGTTGCGCATTACCTCAAACCAGTGGTGCGCGATCGCCCCCAGCTCATCCGATTGTTCCTCCATCCAGGTATCGATGGCAGGATCCCGTTTACCCGCGCTGGAGAACCGAAAGATTTGATTCATCGCTGTTACGCTCAGAAGTGGCACCACGCAGTCGATAGCCGCGATTCGCGATGAGCTAACTGTTTGGTCGCCGATCGTTTAACCTGAAGGGTAACTCGCGGCCACAAGCTGGCATTCTGATCTCCTTCACTCCTCCGGGTAAAGATCTTATGCTCGGCTTGCAGTCAAGCAAGGAAATCTAAAATCTCTTCGATAATAATCTGTTGTAGTGCCCGGGGGTGATTGTGACCTGCTCCCTCCAGCCACCGTAGTGTTGAACCGGGGATTCGATTTGCCATGTCTAGAGCGTGATCCGGGCGAAAAATAGGATCATCTGTGCCATGTAAAATCAGCGTAGGTCGCTCAATATTCTGGGTTCGATCATGCCAAGCCTCTGTGGAAAAACGCGACAATACCATGCGCGCAGTACCTGCGGGATAATAGGTCCGATCTACGGAAGTGGTTGCACTGGCTCTGGCCTCATCCTCTTTCATAAAAAATGTTGTCCCGTTTGTGGCCAAACGAAGTGACGTCATTGCACCAATAATTTCGTCACGGCTTGCATACGTGCGGCAGGCACCCGCCATCGCAGCAGCTACATCAACTGAGCGCGATGACAGATTCGGGTTGTAGTTAGTGGATTGTAGACATACCAATTGACGGACCCGGTCCGGGTAACGCAACGCCGCCAGTTGTGCAATTGCACCACCGTAGGAGTAACCCACTAATGCCGCTGTCTCCAGTTGGACGTGATCCATCAGTCCCATAAGATCATCAACCATGTCATACAACGTGTAGGGTGCTTCTGGTAATCGTCCTTCAAGCAGGGCTGGCTGAAAATCGGATACATCCAGGGGTCGATCATCCCCACAGTGACTTGAATGGCCTGAGTCACGTAGCTCGTAACGAATAACACGAAATCCAGCTTTGATCAGGGGGGAGGCTAACGAGTTCGGCCAATCGGTGACGTTATCGGTAATTCCGAGAATCGCGATAATAGTTGGAGCACCAGCTTCGCCCATCTCTTCGTACATCAGACGAATGCCATTGGGGAGGTGCGCTTCTTTCATGAAACGCAAATCTCGCTCAAAGCTTCCACTAATTTGTTGGCAATAAAATTAGTCAGAGTGTAGTGCGGTCTATCCCAAAACGGGCTGTAGAAATGTCTATCAAATGCCGGGGAGCTCCGTGCGCGTTGAATGGATTCGCAAATCGCGTTGTCTTCTTCTCGAGCCACGGCACCACCTCGCGCCGCAACCACACGTGCCTCCACTAGTTCGGGGTCAGTTGCCGATTCACCACGATAAAGCGTTGCAATAGACTGGGTGCAAGTGTCGGCTGATATAGGTAAAAACACGGTCATTCGCATGTATTGGTTAAGAACAGTAATCACCCAGTTAGGGTACATGTTCGCTATCGTATTGCGTTGGCTCACTTCGCCATCCTGAGTAGTAATCGGAGGAAAAGGATTCGACGGGTAGAATGATGCGCCAATGGAATTGTCGTAACTCAGGCCAATGAAACCGTGCGGATCAACAATTTCCTCATACTGCTTATTCCGCTGGTGGTCAACGCGCGGGACATGATCCGAGCGTCGGTACATTTTATGTACAAAAATTTCGTGATAGACATTGGGTGAGTAATTCTCGAATACCGTTTTCCAGTTAGATTTTATCGGCAATTCATCAATCATGACGTTACCGTTTGGATCGCGTCCGACGTGTAGATCGGAAAAATCGATAT
>JAOTYS010000269.1 GCA_029861795.1 Gammaproteobacteria bacterium
CCCCCCGGCCATCACGATGACTCGACTGCACACAGCAGTCACTTCCTCCAAGATATGAGCCGATAACACGATGACCTTGTCCTTGGCCATATTGCGGATCAATTTGCGCACCTCGTGTTTCTGGTTGGGATCTAGACCATCTGTCGGCTCATCAAGTACCAGCAGATCAGGATCGTGCAGAATCGCTTGAGCCAGGCCGACTCGACGCTTGAACCCCTTGGACAAAGTGGCGATAGGTTGTTGCAATACCGACTCAAGATTCACCTGAGCCACCGCCTTGACCACATGTTGTTCTATTTTGTGTCCGCGAAAGCCACGAATGCGCGCGACGAACTCAAGAAAACTCTGTGGGGTCATATCCGAGTACAGCGGCACACCTTCAGGCAGATAGCCCAGCCTCCTTTTCACCGCAACCGGCTTTGTCGCGATATCATCTGCCGCAACCTTGACCCTCCCAGAATCCGGCGCCAGAAAGCCAGTGATCATTTTCATGGTAGTGGATTTGCCCGCCCCATTAGGACCCAGCACTCCCAGCACCTCACCACGCTCAACACAAAAAGAAACACCATTCACCGCTGTAACCGAGCCAAATCGCTTTGTCAGATCAGAAACCTCAAGCATTGCGGCCACTTTCGAATCTCCAGGAATTTTTCCACTGTGTTAGGCTTTCGGGCAGCGCCAGACACACAATTGAAGTATCTCACGTTACCAGCGATGCGCTCTCGTGCGCTACCCGGGACGAGCTAGATGCCCCGTTCGACTCATGCGGAATGCGCCGACCGGCCTCACGCCAGACTATCGGACGACTACACGGGCGTAGATGCTCACGATGGCAACGCACCAGGTTGTCCGAAGTTGACCGGAGCGACGCAAAATAATATCAGCTCCACCGGCACCGTCAAGATCGTCGCTATGATAGGATTCGAACTTGTGATGCGGATAGCTCTCCCCGCCCTCACACGTCGACCAATACAGCACCCCGACCCCCGAACCGCCTATGCATATTCTCCATACGGCTTCGAATGAACCGCCCCCGCCTTAGAATTTTACTTTCGTTACTGAGCGTAGTGCCGTGTCTCGCGGAGTCACAGCAAGCCGAAAATGTTGACGTCGAATTCAAAGATTGGTCGGTTCGGTGTGATCAATCCGAACAAGACGGGGCACGTAGCTGCTATTTGAACCAACACGTCCGTCTGAAAAGCCAATCCAAGGCATTGGTGGATGTAGCGGTGGGCTATTTTTTTCAACCCCACGAGCCAGTCGCCATCTTTACCTTGCCGCTTGGAGTGCACCTCCCTAGCGGCCTAGTGGTGCGAGTGGACGACACCAAGCCCATGCGTCTAAACATAGAGCGCTGTGACGGCAGCGGTTGTCAGGCCGGTCTCGTTCTGCAGGAGCGCTTCCTGACTCGACTTAAAAGAGGGAACGTTGCCAGAATTGTATTTCAAGAAGCTTCCGGCAGGAGGGTGAGCGTTCCAGTGTCTCTGCAGGGTTTCACCGCCGCGTTTGATTCGCTATCGCCGCAGTGAGTACTATCAATTCGAGTTCGCAAGCATCTCGATTGCCGACGTTACATTTACCTATTTATCGCCCCGGGCTGCTTGTTCCACCTGTCTTGCAGTGCTTAGCAAGCCCTGCCTCATTTTCCGCTTCACTATGCCCGCACCAATCAAGGGAAAGATCGATCGTTTCAGTTTTAGCTCCGCGAGGTAACGAAACCGCGTTCTAGTGCCACCCCAAGACATGATGCGAATACTCTCACGTGCGTACTGGAAGCTACTCTGCTCAGGTACCGCATGATAGACAATTGTGCCGTCAGACTCGGTGGTGACGTCGCTTACCTTCACTAACGACTTACAGAAGATCCATATACATGGTCGCAACACCACTCTTATCCGCACAGGATCGGCAGAAACATGAGTAAGTAAATCGCTCTCCACAATTGTGGGCGAGAGGCCCTTGAGCTCCTGATGCCGCAGTATTATGTCGCGAACTCTTTCCGCATTGGCCTCCAGATCCACCACCAAGTTCACGTGATACGCCCCATCCTGATAATCAACATCGACAACCGAGACGTCAAAGGCACTAACGACGCTGGGGATACACATCAAAGCAGTGCAACCACACCAAGTTCTCGACTTGATCATTGACTGAACTAAAAGCTCCCAAAGCTAGTACAATCAGCCATCTCCAAGTTCGACCTCTCCCACAGCCAATAAGTTGCTGCTATCCATCACACTCTTATCTGTATGACAAAACCAAACTAATGCGAAACTAGCCTCTGACTAAGAATTTAAGTCAGGACGCTTCCAATCAAGCGTTATCTTACTAATTAACATGGCCCCGGACATGGCAACCATTCCTATCAATAGGTTTTCCACACTCATCTGCCTTCCGCTTCCAGTCGCCAACAAACCCTCTAGGACTAAGATCGGTACCAAAACGCCTGCAAAACCCAACAAACTTCGGGTCAAAAATTCCCCCCTCAATTTTGGCACGATCAGTACTAATAGATATCCCAAAGGAATAAGACTGATGCCGAAATATACAAATTTGTAGACTAAAATATTAAGGGGATTAACATGAATAGTGGGGTCATAAGGGCAAAAAAAGCATCCGAACAGAGTGTATTCTGGACTCAGGTATATAGAGCGCGGTTTCTGAACATCATCTATATACAACGTAACCATTCGGCTATCGTAAGTAACAACCAGGTGGTGAAAATCTTCGTCCGAAAAAACATTAGGGAACAGCAGCTGCCCACTGACTCCGTTCTTACCCGCCAGCGGTGTGCGCAAACGAAACAACAGGTGAGTGCCACTCTGTCCAAGCGTGAAGTTGCGGTGGTGACTATCTGATGACAAGGTAACAATCCGTGCAGGGCCACTCTGCTTGAGCTCGGCGGTAGCAACGATGGCGCTAAAGGTAAATCGAGATGTTTCACTCAGCTTCTTGGCCAGGAGAACAGGAGGAGCCGTTGTCTCTAGCCACTGACTGGAAGACAGGAAAACTCCCAACATCTGTTCCGAGTCTGGAGATTGTCCTCGCCAAGATAGATTGGGTAGGCGTCCTGCCTGATCTCGGTAATCCCCATTACCGTCTAGTTGGTAGGAAGCCAAAACAAAGTCCCCGAGCGCCGTATCAAGACCCCCCCGCTGAAAGACCTTTTTCACTTCCGCTTTTGAGAGGGCCTTATCAGCCACGGAAAATTCTGAAATATGACCGCGCCATGGCCGATCCCCCGTCTTCTCGTTGCCCAGCAGCAGCGGAAAATTCGGCTCCCAGTTGTTTAGATTTGTCGCGCCTTGCAGGGCAAATACCACAAGACTCGAGAACAGCAAATATCCAACAAAACAACTTGCCAATGTCTTCACCGAAGCTCGATTTCTCAACTCACCTAGGAGTAAAAACCTAACCAGATAAAAACTGAGAAAACCTAAGACCCCACCAATACTGTTCGACGAAATGTCCCTGAGAGTGGGAGTTCTCGAGGGCAAGAATGCTTGCATTACTTCAACGGTCAACGATAAGCAACAGCTGACGATTAAGACCACCGAAAGCGTGGTCAGACTTCCCGCCCTTTCTCTTTGCATTAAACCGGTAATCCCAAACCCAACGGGGACAAACAGCAACATATTTCTTCCCCAATCCCTGACATCTATTAGGTGGAAAAAATCCGGGCTGAGCGCTTCGGTGGCAAGGCCGGTTTCGAAGTAAAAATCGAACGGGGAGAGTGTATGGAATACGACCAACAAAATACCGATGACAATTACAACAGGTGCCCATTGATTCCGCAGATTGTTCAATTACCTACAATCCTTTGGTAAATCGATTTGGTCCACTCCGCAATAAATGCTGGCCAGCATGATACGTCCCGGAGTGTCTTGCAAATGCAGTTCTCTCTAACGAGTGGTTAAGTTCGCGCTATAATTCTTCAACACAACTTTAGAAGCGCAGAGATCGAAGAAAATCCGTCAAAAATAACACAGCGGTTTTGTGCGCGCGGTAGTGGTGTCGTAAGCGATCAGCCGCGACCACAACACTTACTCACGACATGAGGTCGCGAGGTAGGCATCTCTCCCACGTCACGGAGTGATCCGGTAACCCGCCTAGCGAGACCACATTCGTCTATGCATCGACAAATGCGGCCGCTTGCCGAAGCACCTCGACGCCCGTGTCTTGCCGCGACATATGTTCGCTGAGGTATCTACGCCATGCCCTTGCTCCCGGCTTTCCATGAAATAAGCCGAGCACATGGCGGGTCACATTCCGGAGTCGGCAACCTGCTCGGAGTTGCCGTTCGGCGTATTCGATGTAGCGCTCTAACACCTGTAATCGCGTCAAGGGTTCCTCTGTGCTTGAATAGAAACCACGATCCACCTCCGCCAACAAGTATGGATTGTGGTAGGCGTCCCTGCCAATCATAACGCCGTCTACATTTCTAAGGTGATCTCGTGCCTTATCGAGGTCGGCGATGCCTCCGTTGATGATGATTTCTAGGCTCGGAAAATCTTGCTTCAGCCGATGCACTGTATCGTATTGAAGCGGGGGGACCTCTCGATTCTGCTTTGGATTCAGGCCACTAAGCCAGGCTTTGCGGGCATGAACAATAACGGCGTCACAACCCGCCGATGCAACAGCGGTGACAAATTGACATAACTCCTCATACGAATCACGATTATCGATGCCAGTGCGAGTTTTTACCGTAATCGGGATTTTGACTGCCGCATGCATTGCCCCGACGCACTCTGCCACCCGCTCCGGCTCAGCCATCAGACAGGCCCCAAAGTGTCCCGACTGAACGCGATCGCTGGGACAACCGACATTAATGTTGATTTCGTCGTAACCCGCCTCGGCAATGAGCCTCGCACACCTCGCCATCTCTTTGGGGTCACTGCCTGCAACTTGCAATGCTACAGGATGTTCGAACGGATCGTACTGCAGCAACTGCTCGGTGTCGCCAAACAGCAACGCACCCGTGGTAACCATTTCAGTGTATAGCACGGCATGACGAGTAACTAGACGTAACAGATAGCGATCGTGTCGGTCGGTACACGCCATCATTGGCGCGACACAGATCGTTCGTAGTGTGCGCAACGCATCGATGTTCTCGCAAATTGCTGGCGACCAAGAATTTGTCATACGAAAGCGCATCGCCTACTCGCCGCGCACTGTAACCGTAAGGCGTCGCGTATGCGACGCTAACCGATGCTCCCAAAGATAAATCCCTTGCCAGGTGCCTAATCCGAGGCGCCCATGCGTGACAGGAATATCGAGACTGGTTTGGGTTAAGACACTACGCACATGCGCCGGCATATCGTCAGGGCCCTCAGCAACGTGGTGAAACATCGCATCTCCGTCTGGGACAGTGCTTCTCATGAAGGTCTCTAGATCATTTCGTACGGACGGATCAGCATTTTCACAGAGGATCAGCGATGCACTGGTGTGATGGATAAAGACATGACAGAGACCTGTATCAACACCTGCCGCGTTTACCACGTCCCGCACCTTCTGAGTCACATCATAGGTACCACGTCCCATGGTCTCCACACCGAGAGTACTCTGCTTCCACATTCACACACTCCATGCGCAGTCATACCTCTGCGCCTAATTGTATTAAGGTCTAAAACCGGTATTGATGACAGCATAGAATTGTTGCGTTTTGGTTCAGAAAAATCTACGTTCAATTCCAACAGCCGGCACACCGTAAGTTCACTATCGAAAGCTCATCTCGTCGACTAACCGGGACCGAGTATCTTTTTTGACGTCTATACCCGATAATCCCCCCGCACTTTTCCGTTGGATCGAATCGGTCTTGTCCAGCATTCTCGAAAAACACATAAATCAGTTGGTCGAGTCGGGATCGATCGAGGCGTTGGCGCGTATTCACAGAGGAATAGAAAAGGAAAGCTTGAGAATCCGTCCGGATGGCCAACTTGCGCAGACACGACATCCCAAGGCGCTAGGGTCACCCCTGACGCACCCTTACATCACCACCGACTTCTCCGAAGCCCTGCTGGAGTTTGTGACACCGGTCTCTACTGACATTGCCGTCACGCTGGAGCAGTTGACTCAAATTCATCAATTCGTTTTCGCTAATATCGGCGACGAAAAGCTGTGGGTTAATAGCATGCCGTGCATGCTCAAAGATGACGATGATGTTTCCATCGCCCAATACGGTAACTCTAATGTTGGACAGATGAAACACATCTATCGAAAAGGTCTGAGCTATCGATATGGTCGCAAGATGCAGGCGATCTCTGGCATACACTATAACTTCTCACTGCCCCAAGAATTCTGGAGCTCGTATCGCCAGAACCGACTCGCCGATCTTTCGCTGCGGGAATTCATCTCCGAAAGCTACTTTGGCTTGGTTCGCAATTTTCACAAGTACTGCTGGCTCATCCTATATCTGTTCGGAGCTTCACCTGCGGTGTG